>JAFUZZ010000100.1 GCA_017476325.1 bacterium
TATAGTCTCTTCCGTCGGTTCCGTCGGTTCCGTCGGTTACGACGGTTCCGTTTGTTCGGTTTCTGCTTGCGCAACTTCGTCTGATTGTTCGGCTTGTTCGGATTGTTCGTCGACTATAGTCTCTTCCGTCTCTTCCGTTTGTTCCGTTTGTTCCGTTTGTTCCGTTTCTGCCTGCGCAACTTCCTCTATCGTTTCAAGTTCATCGTGTACCTGTGGCTGTTCTTCACCATAATCTTGAGAATTTTCCGTCGATTCAAACTCGGAATCGTTAAATAAGTCATCAATTATTTCTTTTGAAGTTTTTGTTGCATCATCAGCCATAGCCTCTTCAAAAGTTTCTTCTTCCAAAGTTTGCGGATTATAGTTATCTTGCGCACCGATAATATTCAACACGCCGTCTTTTTGCCAAATTTCGTTTTCGGAAGTATTGTACGCGATAAACTCAAAGTTTTCAAAATCCGAAAGTCTCTCTCTCAAAGAAGGCTCATTACCAACAGAATAAATAAGAGTTTTAAATTCCGCATCACTAATTTGTCTGTCCGTTAATTTTACAAAGAGTTCCTCAACATTTTCCCTGTTCAAAATATCATGATTATCACGTTTTGCGGGAACAACTTCATCCAAGAAAGTTTTAGTTTTTTTGGGACGTTCCAAAACATTTTTATCAATAAAATAATAGTCCCCGTTACATTGAGTTTCATCAATTTGTGACGGATAAAAATATCCCAACACTTGCGCGGTTTCAAATTTTTCAATTTTAATAACGAGGTATAAATCAGGTTCAATATTAAGCAAACGATGCTGTTTAGGAATAAAAATTTCATCTTCATTAAAAATCACACGAACATCTATTTTGAGGTTCTTATAATAAATATCCGCAATATCAACTTTTTCCCTTATCGTATTAACGGTATAAAGACTGTAAATATTGTTTGCGTCTATTTTTTCATTAAACAAACCGTTAATAGCAACTCTTGCCCCTAAAACATTTAAAAACGCACGTTTTTGAACATCAAGATTATTAAAAGATGCCGAAGATGCCTTAGCATCGTTTAAATCTTCCTTTCTTATTTTTATCTTGTTGTTACGCGCAAAAATTTTCATATTTCCTGATGATATATCCTCGCTTATAATTCTACAATAAGAATATTTTTATGACAATATGTTACAAACATAAATAGTATAAAAAGAGGATATGAAATTTAAAAATGGTCTATTATTGCACATTTTGCATAAAATCACAGAACTTATCTTCCAAAATAGCGTTTCTTGCTTTTTTAACAAAGTTTAACAAAAAGTGGATATTGTGAATAGACATTAAGATTTGAGCATTAGCTTCACCGCACTTAAACAAGTGTCTGATATAAGCTCTTGAATGATTTTTGCACGCATAGCAGTTACAAGACTCATCCAACGGTTTATCATCTTTTTCAAACTGTTTATTTTTAATATTCTTTTTTCCCTCTACAGTAAAGAAAGAACCATGCCTTGCGTTACGGGTCGGCAAAACACAGTCAAACATGTCGATGCCGCGGGCAATACCGTCTGCCAAATCTCTTGGAGTTCCGACACCCATTAAATATCTTGGAGCATGCTTTGGCAAAAGTCCGGCGCTATATTCAACAAAATCGTTCATAATTTCATGCGGTTCTCCGACACTCAAGCCTCCTATCGCGTAACCGACAGCATCGTAGTCCGATATTATTTTTGCACTTTCGGCTCTCAAATCTTTAAAGAAAGCTCCCTGCATAATAGGAAAAAGAGCCTGACGCGGATTTTTATGCGCCTCAAAACATCTACTAAGCCAACGATGAGTTTTATCCATTGCGCTTTTTGCCTCATCATGACTGCAAGGATACGGTGCACATTCATCAAAAGCCATGATAATATCCGCACCTATATTGTTTTGAATTTGCATGGACACTTCAGGACTAATAAAATAGTCTTTTCCGTTTTTAGGGTTTTTAAAACTAACACCGTCCTCGGATATTTTTCTTAAATTAGATAAAGAAAACACCTGAAACCCGCCCGAATCTGTCAAAACAGGTCTGTGCCAATCCATCCAGGAATGGATACCTCCAAAATCTCTTATTAATTCGCTGCCCGCAGTAAGATGCAAGTGATAGGAGTTTGCAAGAATTATATGCGGTTCGGTTTGCGCAAGATGAAAATTTGTGAGCATTTTAACGGCGGAATTAGTCCCGACAGGCATATAGATAGGAGTTTCGATATCCCCGTGCGGAGTGTGTAAAATTCCGGCTCTTGCTTTTGTTTTTGCATCTTCATGCAGCAATTCAAACTTAAAATGTTTACTCCAATCGGACTTAGTTAACATAGTTATTCGCCAATTTCTTCGGACATTATTTCATAAGTTGTTTTCCAATTTTCGCAAATTTCTTCCGGTTTAAAATAGATAGCGATTTCTCTTTCGGCACTTTGCGGAGAATCTGACGCGTGAACGGAGTTATATCGTGTAATTTGGGCATAATCACTTCTTATTGAACCGTCTTCGGCATCTTGCGGATTAGTTTTTCCAAAGAATTTTCTAACACTTTCAATAACGTTTTCACCTTGCAAAACCATTGCAATGATAGGAGCATTGGTAATAAATTTAACAAGACCCGGATAGAACGGTTTACCAACATGTTCCGCATAATGTTGAGATGCAATATCTTCATTAACATGAATCATTTTCATTGCTATGATTTTATAGCCTTTGTTTTCAAGTTTTTTAGTAATTTCGCCAATTAAACCGCGTCGTACAATGTCAGGTTTAAGTGCAATAAAAGTTCTTTCCATACCGATACCTCTTTCTTCTGATATGATTTAAACATAAACAAAGATAATAGTCAAAGCGGGACTTGAAACAGTCCCGCTTTAGGTTTTTAGAATTTAAACGGATAATCGTCAGGGATTTTCCAACCGTTCATACGAATTAATTGAGTACAATAAGCCCCTGCATTACTCGCATTTTTATTGCAACCAATCCAACCGTCATTTTTTAGCTTAGATTCTGTCCCGTCCCAGTTTACCATGTATGGTTCAAAACCTTTTTTGCAATGATATTTGTGTGACTCTGTACATTTTTGAGGGGAATAAAAGAATGTAAAATGCTTTGAACCGGTTGTTGAAGTATCAACATTATCAACAATACCGGTGTTATAATAGTCTGCCGCTCGCGGATAAAATTCCGTAGCGTTGCTACTCATAAGAACAAGACTTCCGTCAGGAAATTCAATGATAACTTTCGCTTGACCGCTTTGTTGAGAAGATACTTTAGTTGTTTTCATATAAGGCAATAAATATTTTTCAATCCAAGGCATAGCAAGGGGTTTTGAGTAGTCCAAACTTCCATCCTCATTTTCGGTTGGACCGTGTCCCATTTCCTCCCATTTTTCTTTAGGACCGTTTTCAACTTCGGATAATTCTATTGCTTGATTAATTGTAGAATAGAATTTTGCAAGTCGGGTTTCAACGACACGCTTGTTGTTATTTGAGATTAAAGTCGGGATTGCAAGTGCTGCAACAACACCGATTATGCCGAGAGTGATTAACACCTCCGCTAAAGTAAAGCCCCTGAGGGGCACCAAAAGAGACCGCCTATTTCGCAAATTTTTGACGTAAGATATTAACTCTAAAGCACGATGTTTCCAATCAAAAATTTGCTGGCGGTGCCGGAGTGCACCAATACAAAGAGAGTCCACAGCGTTCGATGCGGAATTGGAATAAAGTCCGCTACGTTCGCACTCGTCCTCTATACATGTCATCGCGATGCAAAGGGAACCACAGA
>JAFUZZ010000101.1 GCA_017476325.1 bacterium
CAAATCCGGATAGCGAGCAGAAAGAGCGGACTTGTGGCGAAGCCACAAATAGCGATTCTCTGCGAGCGTGGAGGAAATCCAAGACAATCCTATGACTTAGTAAATCCAAGACATCCTATGACTAAAAACTCCCTCGCCCTTTGGGATGCAAAGGGAACCACAGAGCGGGACGCGATGTGTGTGACCCTGCATGCGGAGGCAAAGCCGCAGAAGAGGGCAGGGGAGAGGGGCTTTACGCTCGCCGAAGTCCTAATCACCCTCGGCATAATCGGTGTTGTCGCAGCACTCACAATCCCGACCTTAATGCAAAAAACAAATGAAAGAGAAACTGTTTCAAAAGTAAAAAAATTCGTTACCGTTGTGACAAATGCTTTTCAATCCGCGGTTCAGGAAAACGGTAATATTTCAACATGGACTGACCAGTCTAACACCGCAGAATCAAGCAGTATTGTTGCTAATTATATTAAGCCGTTTTTAAATATTACAAACGATTGCGGACTTTCCTGCGAAGATTATCCTTTTCAAACCATGAAATCTATAAAAGAATCTTCCAACGTTTTCCTAAATCTTGATGACATGTACAAATTAATATTAACCGACGGTTCAGTTTTTTTTCTGAGAAAATTGGGCAGTACGGTTGATGTTTTTTATGATACTAATGGTCGCAAAGACCCAAACGTATTTGGAAAAGATATTTTCCGTGTTAGAGTTGGCAATTCAGGAATGTTTTCTCCTCCGGGTTATGGTACAAACCCTGCTGAAGGAGGTAATTATTCTTGTAATCCAAATGCCTCCGGCGGAGATTTAGGCTGGTTCTGCACAGAATGGGTTTTCTATAAAGAAAATTTAGACTATCTTCACTGTGCCGATGAACTTACTTGGAACGGTAAAACAAAATGTGACTAATAACTTTGGGGAAGATTTAAAATCTTCCTCTTTTTTTACAAAACATTTGCCAGTTTATTATTTTTTTGAGATAATATTTTTGTAATAGAAAGATATGGAAACTTTATCATGGAAAATAATCTCGAAAATAGTTTTATTATTGATTTAAGTAATGCAAAAGATACTTTGCAAATTATTAATGAATTAAGTAACATTTTGGACATGTCTGAGTCCAAAGAAAAAAATATTTGTCTTAAATTAAGAGATGTTGAATTAAGTCAATCTCAGTTATTGAGCATAAAAGCCCTTATTCAAGCAACAGGTTCAACACTTGCAATTTTGGATATTGACAACGAAAGAACAATCGTTTCCGCTCAAGAACTCGGCATTACCGTTTCTAAGATTAACAGCAATTTAGAAGTCGTTAATGCGGATGAAGCCAAAAACGAGCCGGATAATAATATAATTGAAAACAAAGAACATGAACAGAATTGCGAACAGGAAAAATCCGTTCAAACGCACCCTGCAGAGCATCTTCAACTTCCTGATTTTATGAACTTTGAAGAAATTACACAGGAAAATGTCGACGAAATTAAGCAAAATGCTAAAACCACCGTTGAACCGCAATTCGAAACTTCCGAACAGGCTAATGTCGAAAGTGAACTCTCTTATGAAATCTTTAAAACTGAAGAAATCGAAGAACATAAGAATGATGAACTTCCTACTTTGTATTTGAAACAAACTTTGCGTTCGGGTCAAACACTAAGCTATGACGGGAATATCCTCGTTATAGGCGATACGCACCCCGGCAGCGAATTGATTGCAAAAGGTGATATTACTGTTTGGGGCGTTTTAGGTGGGATTGCCCATGCCGGAACTTCCGGAGATAAAAATGCAAGAATAAGAGCACTAAAACTAAACGGTATACAATTAAGAATTGCCGGTATCTATGCAGGACGCGCCAATACCGAAAATATCCCGTTTATTCAGCGGTCAACCGAATTTACGCCTCAAGAGGCTCGTATCGAAAACGATATGATTGTTGTTAGAAGTATTATTAATAATGAAGTATAAGGAGAAAAAATGAGCGGTCGTGTAATTGTTATAACGTCAGGTAAGGGCGGTGTAGGTAAAACTACTACAAGTGCTAACATTGGTACTGCACTTGCGAAAGCTGGACAAAAGGTTGTTCTTATTGATACCGATATAGGGTTAAGAAACCTTGATTTGTTACTTGGGTTGGAAAACAGAATCGTTTATACAATCGTTGACGTTGTTGAAGAACGTTGCAAACTTAAACAGGCTTTGGTTAAGGATAAGAAAAATCCTAATCTTTGTTTGCTTGCTGCGGCTCAAACTCGTGACAAATCAGCACTTTCTACGGAACAATTAAAAAATATTTGCGACGAATTAAAAGAAGAGCATGATTTCGTTCTTGTTGATTGTCCCGCAGGTATTGAACAAGGGTTCCAAAACGCCGTTGCCGGTGCAAGTGAAGCCATCGTTGTTACAACCCCTGAAATGTCCGCCGTTCGTGATGCCGACAGAATTATCGGACTTTTAGAGGCAAAGGAAGAAATCACTTCATACAAATTGCTTTTGAACAGGGTTAGACCTAACATGATTGAAACTAACGATATGATGAGCGTTGAGGACGTTAAAGATATTCTCTCTTGCGAACTTATCGGGATAATTCCTGAAGATACCGGAATTATTACCTCAACAAACAAAGGTGAGCCTATTGTTAACAATGAACAATCCCTTGCAGGAAAGGCTTATCACAACGTTGCAAGACGCATTATGGGCGAAGATGTCGAATTTCTTGACCTCTCTCAACCAAAAACCGTTGTTGAAAAAATTAAAAAGTTTTTTGCAAACATTGTTAATAAGGAGCAAAAATAATGAGAGATATTTTTACTGATTTATACAAAAAAGTTATCGGCTTTTTCCAATCATCACAAGAACATGAAGAGGAAAACGCAAAAGATGTTGCAAAAAACAGACTTAAACTTGTATTGATGCAGGACAGAACAAATCTTACTCCGTATTTGCTTGAAAGAATGCGCGGAGAAATGATTGAAGTGCTTTCAAAATACGTTGAAATGGACAAAGATGAACTTGAATTGAACTTTGAACAAGAGGGAGAAGGCATGGCACTGATGCTTTCTATTCCTGTTGTAAGAGCAAAAGATGAGGAAGAAATTCAAGCCGCACTTGATGCCGAAGATGCTAAAAAAGCCGAAGAAGAAAAACAGGAAGAGAACTCCGAAACAACTCAAGAAGAGTCAGAAGAGTCAGAAGAACAATCAAGCACTGAGGATGATAAAACAGAAACAGAAACAAAAGAAACATCTGAAGAGGAAGAAACAGAAACCATAGAAAAAGAGGTTGTTGAAGAAAAAACTTCCGATGCTGATGATGACACCGATAAAACAGCGGGGAAAGAAGAAAAAACAGAAGAAAAACCTCGGGAAGAGTCAAAACCTAATCAAAAGAAAAATAAAAAATAAATCGCAACGAGGAGGGTGACTAAAAAGTGAAAACGTCATTCTGAACTTGGTTCAGAATCTGCTCAAACCCAATAATAACAGACCCTGATGTCTACCGACGACAGGCTCACACAAAAAATTTAAGATTCTGAAATAAATTCAGAATGACAAATTTTTTGGTTCGCTTTGTCATA
>JAFUZZ010000102.1 GCA_017476325.1 bacterium
ATAGATACAAACGGCGATAAAAAACCAAACAGCGCAGGAAAAGACAGATACAGAATGTTGGTAACAAACAAGGGTTTAATCGCACAGGGCGAAAGTGAGTATTGCGGAACAATAGACGGCGGATTAGATTGCGGAAAATATATGCTTACATATCACAAACGGTTTGACGGTCTCCTAAATAACTGTACGGCATACGATAACGGACAATGCTCACAATGTGAAAACGGATATCAAAACAACGGAACAAGTTGCAAAGATATTCGCGAAAACACGTGCGACACGTACAGCGGGACTACGTGTACGAAATGTACGAGCAGCAACCTGCTTGCGGATGGTGAGTGTATAGACGCATCTTCTTTGAATTGTAGGACAACAGATGGCATAAAATGTACAAAGTGTTCATCAAATTATTATTTGACTGATAATGATAGTTGTAGTGGCTTTAAATACAAAACCGATGCTCATATTGCAATGAAATATCAGGCTGCATCAGATTACTGTGACGGGCAAAATATGACGCTGCCAACTAAAGACCAACTTTTAGAATTATATAACAGTGTAGACGCTTCTGAACTACAACTTAGAAGTGAGTGGTACACGACAAAAACCGAGGCAGACGCAAATCATGTTTATATGGTAAGTTTAAGCGACGGTGCAGTCGAAACTCTTGACAAAAACGGACAGTCAAACGCATATAACGGAAATGGTGCTTTAGTTATATGTGTTGACAGATAAATAAAAATTGTTTGACTTTAAAAAATATTCATGATTAAATGATTATGCTTGTATGAATAGTTGTCGTGCTGATTAAAAAACAGTTCATACAAGAGAAATAAGTCAAGAAAAACAAGGAGAAGATATGCCTACTATTAATCAATTAGTACGTAAAGAACGAAAAAAATTAATTGATAAAACAAAATCACCGGCTTTGATGAATTGTCCTCAAAGACGTGGAGTTTGTACAAGGGTTTATACTACAACACCTAAAAAACCTAACTCAGCATTGAGAAAGGTTGCCAGAGTCAGATTGACTAACAGATTTGAAGTAACTTCTTACATTCCGGGTATCGGACACAACCTACAAGAACACAGTGTCGTTCTTATCAGAGGCGGCAGGGTTAAAGACCTTCCCGGTGTTAGATATCACATCGTTAGAGGAACTTTGGATACTGCAGGGGTTGCAAACAGAACTCAATCTCGTTCTAAATACGGTGCAAAAAAAGCAAAAGCAAAAAAATAATTTAAAATTTAAAACATGACCAAGGTCATGGAAATTAGTTGTTACAAAATAAAAAGTCCCGAATTTTATTCGGTAGGACATTTAGAAAGGATAAAAATATGTCAAGACGTTCAAAACCGCCTAAAAGAATTCCGCCTGCGGATCCTATTTACGGCAGTGTAGATGTATCAAAATTTATTAACAGAGTTATGCGTAGAGGTAAAAAATCTCTTGCTGAAAGAATTTTCTACTCAACATTGGAAAACATTGGTGAAAAAACTAACGAAAAACCAATTGAAATTTTCCAAAAAGCATTAACAAACGCGACTCCATTATTAGAAGTTAAAGCAAGAAGAATTGGTGGTTCAACTTACCAAGTTCCGATTGAAGTTAAACCGGAAAGAGGTTTTGCGCTTTCTTCTTCTTGGTTGATTGCTGCTGCTAAAAACAGACATGGTAAATCATTCATTGACAAATTGACTGCTGAATTAATTGATGCGTCAAACGGTTCAGGTGCAGCATGTAAAAAACGTGAAGATACTCACAAAATGGCAGAGGCTAACAAAGCATTTGCTCATTACAGATATTAGTTTTCTTGGTTTGTGATTATATAGAGAGTGACCGAAAAGTCACTCTCTTGTTTTATTTCTAAAGGATTTTTAAAATAGGGCTTGAAGTTTTTAGAGACATGTTGTATAATAATGAAGTAACCAACAAATTGGAGGATAAATTTATGAACAACTTTTTAACCCGACCAGGGGGGGGGGGCGTTAGGTTCCAAAGGTAGTAAGGACGCGGATTTAGGTCTTAAAAATTTTAACGGGGCGTCAAAAGTCCGTCATTTAAAGTCCACATTGGATGCGCAACATATTCTACCATGTCATTGCGAGGAGTGCATCAGCACGACGTCGCAATCTTATGACATAGGATCGCGAC
>JAFUZZ010000103.1 GCA_017476325.1 bacterium
GATTATAATGATAATGTTAATATAAAAAACGGACGTTCTAAACATGAAAAATTTATTCACCCGAGCAGGGGTGGGGGGCGTTAGGTTCCAACGGCAGTGAGGACACGATTTTAGGTTCTCAAGAAAAGGGGGCATAAGTCTCAAAAGTAGTCAGGGAGCGAATTTTGCTCTCGAAGACAAGGGGGCGTTAGGTCTCAATCTTAGTAAAGACGCGCATTTAGGTCTTGAAAATTTTGGTTGGGCGTCAAAAACCCGTCATTCTGAAACGCCGCAGGCGGGTTCAGAATCTGTTATTAGTCTGTCAAGTAAACAGACCCTGAACCAAGTTCAGGGTGACGAAAGGAGTTCCAATTCCGCATCGAACGCGCAACATACCTCTCCATGTCATTCCGAACTCGGTTCGGAATCTGGTAAAAGACAGACCCTGATGTCTACCGACGACAGGCTCACTCGTTTCGGTCAACCTCAACGGTTCGCTTTGTCCCAAGTTCAGGGTGACGAAAGGAGTTCCAATTCCGCATTGAACGCAACAGATACCATCTCATGTCATTGCGAGGGCTTTAGCCTGCGCAATGAAAGACTACTTTTTAGTCCCCATCTTGATTTGTAATTCTATACTCCCGAACCTTTAATTTCAATTTTTTTAAGGCGTTGTTCGATTTTTCGATACCAGCGTAATTTTTGTTGGAACAACGTCTTATATCCTTGCAGTTGTCCGTGAGAAACATTGTTGTTTTGATTATCGCATGTTTTTTCAAGTTCTTTTGCAAGATATTTGGAATATTCTTTTCTGTCGGTTTTGTTTTCTTTTGTTAATAAAATCGGCTCGCCAAATTCAACCAAAACTTCAGGTCTGTCTGCTCTCAAGAAAAAGTAATTAACCGCAACAGGAACCAAATTAACTTTGTCATATTTTTGTGCGGCTTTTTGTGCTATATAGCCAATTCCTGTTTGAAACTCAATCGGTCTGTAGTTTGGCGGCTTAATAATACCTTCGGGGAAAATATACAAAACATTATTTGTATCGCCAATGGTTTCATAGGCAAATTTTAACGCCTTCATTGATGCCTGCGGAGATTTTTTGTTTACCGAAAACGCTCCTGCGCGGCGTAAAAGCGGAAATCTGTTCAACTCTTCAACCATTATACGAATTTCTTTTTTCATAATTCTTGTTATGAGATTGTATCCGACAATGCCGTCCCACCAGTTTGTATGTGGAGCGAAAAGTATTGTCGGAATATTCGTATCAATTTTTTCAAGAACATTTTCCTCGCCTTTATAGCGAAGTCCGAAAAATCTGTTTTCAAGCATTCCGTAGAAAAATTGATTGCCAACCCAAAGCCAAAATTTACTTGTCTTTGCGGGCTTAAATTCCTCGTCCTGATTTCTCAACTTTGTCGGTGGAACTTTTGAATATAAATGTTCTATATCATAACTCATAAGATATACCCTATTTATTTTAGAATACAATAAGCCTATGGCCGTTGTCAAATTGATAAGTTAAAACGGATTTGTTTTATGTAAATCTTCTTTGTGAACAACGAGTCCGCAATTTATGCAAGAAAGCACCTCTCCGCTGCTGTCAACCGGCAGAAAAACATGTTCTTTACAAGTTTCAATTTGTTCTTCTTGTTGTTCAAAAATCGGAGACTCGTCCGCTTTTCTTTTTGTAAATTTTTCTGAGATTTTTCTTGCAAAAAGTTCAATGAAGTACATTATAAATCAAATCCTGCCGGTAAAAGTTCATCAATTCTGTATTCTTTAGGTTTTCCGTTAACTTCTGTTACAACAACGCAAGGATTTTCCCTGTTTGAAAATTCCCAAATAACTTGTCTGCATGCTCCGCAAGGTGTGCAATCGTCCATGTTTGGTGAATATATGGCAACAACGTCAATTTCTCTTTCTCCGTTGGCGATTGCTGTTGAAATAGCGTTACGTTCCGCACATAAAGCCATTCCGTAACTTGCGTTTTCCATGTTACATCCGACATATTCCTCTCCGCTTGATGCCAAGACGCATGCCCCAACGTGGAATTTGGAATATTTTGCGTAAGCGTTTTTTGAAACCTCTTTTGCTTTTTCAAGCATTTTTTTGTAATCTTTAGCCAAAATTTTTCTCCTTATTTTTTTGTAACCGCATTTTTAAATAATTTATCTAAATAACTATATTGAGTATAGTATTTTTCGGAATTGTTTTTAATCCTTTCAATTTCTCGTTCTTGTTCTATAAATATTTTTACTAGTTTTGGGTCAAACTGTGCTCCTGCGCACTTTTCAATTTCCTGAACGGCTGTTTTATGTGAAAGTGCCTCACGATATGGTCTGTCAGATGTCATTGCATCATAGGTGTCGGCGATTGCGATAATTCTTGCGTATAGCGGAATTTCTTCACCTTTCAATCCTTTGGGATATCCTTTTCCGTCATAGCGTTCGTGATGTGCTCTTAAACAAACTCCGACGATTTTTAGTCTGTCAATTTTGTTGACAAGTTTTTCACCGATTGTTGTGTGGTCTTTAATTATATTGTACTCTTGATTGTCAAGTTTTTCGGGTTTGTGTAAAATTTCTTCGGGAATTGCGATTTTGCCAATGTCGTGTAAAAGTCCTGTTGTTTCTATTTCTTCAAGCATTTTGTCAGGCAAATTTAATTGTTTTGCTATAACAAGAGAATACAACGTGACTCTCAGCGAATGACCGTGTGTGTATTTATCTTTTGCGTCTAATACGTGGGCAATGGATTTTATTGTCTTGTAAAAAAGTTCCGTCAAATCTTGAAGCAGCTGCCCTTTTGAAGATGTAAGTTCATATTGTTCAATGGCGCCTTGTACAACCATTTTTAACTGTTCGTTTTCAAACGGTTTTAAAACGTATTGGAAAAGATGGCACTCGTTAATTGCATCAATCAGTGTGTCTAAATCGGTATTGTCGCTTAACAAAATCTTGATTACATCGGGATATTTTTGTTCAATTTCTTTAAACATTGATGTTCCGGGCATGTCCGGCATGTTGTAATCGGATATTACAACGGTTATGGCTCCGCTTTTTTTGTTAATAAAGTCGAGAGCTTCTTTTGTACTTGATGTTGTCACCAGGGTGTATTTTTCGCCCAATAAGTTTTTAATGTTTTGGAGTTCTGCTTTATCGGCAGATACAACCGTTATTATGTGAGATTTATCTTCAAAACTCGGAATCAGGATGCTTTCAAGATTTGCTAAGTTTTGTTCTATATAACTTATGCTCATATAGATATCATACTATTAATTTTATAAAAATTCAAATTATTACATAAATTAAAATATTTGTCATAATTAAAAATTAGCGTTAATATTATAGGTATGAAATTTTGTGGTCGAATTTTTATTGTATTAACGTTTATTTTGGTATTTGCGCAAGGTGCATTTGCGTCGGATTCACCTGAATTTATCAAGGAATTGCGCGGACATATCGAGTATAACGATGGTTTTGACGAGGATTATAATCCGAATTACGTGTATTTGGAGCCGGATACACAAAAATTTATAAATATTTCACAGCCTCAAAAAATAGGTTCAAAGACGATGAATTTAAAGAAGGGAAATTTTTCTGTTTTTGATTCATCAACGGTAAGGAATGCGTCGGCTTTTACGGGACAGGAATATGCGATAAAGTCCAAATATGGAAGGGTGTCCGAAACATTTGGTAAATTTACCTTGGGAACGGAGTATGATTCTTCGATTGATGACGGTGAAATGACGTATATGACCGGAGTTTATACAAAAATTAACGGAAAGCATTTAGCGCTTACATTGTCAGCGCGTACGGAAACGGGTAATGCTTATTCATATTACAGTGACAAACTTGTGGTTGCTCCGGAATGGAAGATTACAAAACGATTGTCGCTTTTAGATATTGCACAAACGGATGTTAAGCAGACTTCACAAAAAAATGAAATTGTTTTGCGCTATAACCCTAAATTACCTAACAATTACGAGGATTTGTTTTTGGAGCTTGGCGCGGGACAAACGTATCGTGAGCAAGAGTATGTCAAGTCCTCAATCCGCTTTTCGACAAGATTTAAGTTGTAACAAATTTTAACAATAAGGGTTGAAGTTTTTGAAACATGGGTTATAATGAGAATGTTAATATAAAAAACGGAGGTTAAAAACATGAAAAATTTATTCACCCAACCAGGGGGGGGGGGGGCATAAGTCTCAAAAGTAGTCAGGAAGCGAATTTTGCTCTCGAAGACAAGGTGGCGTTAGGTCTTAATCTTACTAAAGACGCGCATTTAGGTTCTCGAGAAAAGGGGAGCATAAGCCTTAAAGGTAGTCAGGGAGCGAATTTTGCTCTCGAGGATAAGGTGGCACTAGGTTCCAAAAGTAGTAAAGACGCGTATTTAGGTCTTGAAAATTTTGGTTGGGCGTCAAAAACCCGTCATTCTGAAACGCCGCAGGCGGGTTCAGAATCTGTTAGAAAGTGTGCCTTTACGTTAGCGGAGGTCTTAATCACATTAGGCATAATTGGTGTTGTCGCAGCGCTAACAATTCCAACCCTAGTTTCAAACAACAACAAACGTATTGTTGAAACTCGGCTTGCAAAATTCTATTCAAACATTAATAACGCAATAGAACTTTCTGAAGTCGAAAACGGACATAAAGAAAATTGGGATGTCGTTGGTGTTGATATTACAATGCATGATTGGTATAGCAAATATTTAGAACCTTATTTATTACGGGCTAAAACAGAATACCCTGATGAAGATAAGGTATTAATTTATTTTAATGATGGAAGTATGGTTTTATGGCAAGGCGGAGGAATTCTTTTTATTCCAAAATCTTCCGATTACCAATATGTTCCATCCGGAGCTTATGCTTCAATAAAATATTTTGGGTTTCTTTTTGCTCCAAAAGGGCAAACATCTAATAGTGGCGGAATTGATAAAAATAAATTTAAGTATCATATTGGAAAAGGAGTTGAACCATATCTTTGGAATTGGGACGGAACTGAAGAAAAACTGTTAAATGACAGTATATATGGATGTAATGAGAATGCGTCCTCAAGAGCCTATTGTACACAGTTAATCCGAGAAAACGGATGGAAAATCCCCGACGATTATCCGTTCAAATTCTAAAATTACATCGGTCTTGCAAGCGATGTTCGCTTGCAGGACTATTTATTTTTATTTAGCGCAGGAGAAAGTGCCGCAAATAATTTTGGCAACGAAAAATATTTAACCCTTTTAGTTTTTTTTTGTTGTTCATTTTTTTGATACGTAATCAAATATTTCATCATTTCAGGACTGTACATAATGCACCTCAAATTTTATCTTACATGTATATAAAGTCTCTTTATAATTAAAAATTGCTTTTCATTTTAAAATATAACTACTTATGTAACATTTTGTAAATATAATAAGTGTATACTAGCACATTTATTGAAGTCATGTGTTTTATATGATAGTATAAGGTAGCAAAAATTATTTTATTGTGAAAGGGATAAGTTAGTGATTACAAAGATTTCATTTGCCGGTCAAAGAGAAGACAGAAACAACGTTGACAAGTTAAGATTACAAACAAATGCTCTTAATTTTAATAACCAGCGTAACATTAAAAAGTCAATCGAAAATCTATCTAATGACTCTTCGACAAAGAATGTTAACTTTTTAATGAATGTTGCAGAGCAAATTCGTTACGGATTGAATTCAGGGATAATTGATGCTAAGCCTAACAACGATTGGAAAGAGCAGTTAAAGCATGCCACAGAAAAAAGTTTGGCTAACAATAACACCGATGCTAAAGAATCTTTGCAAGCAAGATTTAAACAAGTTTTTGAAAACAACAAAGGTCTATCCGACGAAGAAAAAAACATGCTCTCTTTGCGTGAATCTTTGTTGAAAAAACATGGTTTAAAAACCGCAATAAAAACATCAGAAAACGACAATGTCAGAAACATAGAAAAAAATCTCAATTACTTTGTTGTTTCATCAGAAATCACTACTGATGAAAAAGTTCAAGTGCTTGATAAATTGAATAAATTTATGAGTCCTGAATACAAAATAGATAAACAACTTAAACATAAAAAACCTCAGGTTTTAGGCGAAATGTTGAATGACCTTGTTGTTAAAACCGCAGAACAAGACATGCCTACAATCAAACAAGTAGACCAAAGACACCATGGTATGTGTGCGGCTATTTCTATTGCAAGAAAAGCAATGGCTTACGAATACAAACCACAATACGTTGACATTGTTATGCAAGAAGTAAGTGCCGATAAAACAATGGAAGTTTATGACATTTCCAAACTTGGAAGCGGCGAAAAAGTCAGAGTTCCAAAAACAGAAATCGACTACGATTATGCGGAAGAAAAAGGCTACAGAATTATCGACGCAGCAACTTTGCAATGGATGAATATAGCAGGAACTAAAGGCAAAGGCGATATTGAAGTTACTCACTTCTCAGCTTTTGATAAAAAATATTTTGATACTTTCCATGATGCTCACTATAAAAGAAAATTCGGTGAGCCTATGTATGATGCGATGAACGATTCTTTGAGAGCTTTGAATAAAGCGAATGAAAAAACTAAAAAAACAATTAAAACTTTTGAAAATAACAAAAAAGCAGCAATGGAACAAAAACAATCAGAGCGTCAAAATGCAATGCTTGTTGCTGCTTCTAACAGAGTTATTGCAAATGAATTAAAAGCATTGATGCCAAACTCTGATGAAAATACTATTCATTCAACAGTTAACGAATTAATCCGTTTGAATACTCCTGAAGTTAAAAAGGCTAAAAGTCCTTTCTATATCGTTGATGCGGAAGAAGATGTTACAAAAAAACAAAAAATCGCTAAGTTTATCGAATCTAAAAACCCTGCGGTTGATAAAAATTTAATGAGTGAAAAAATGGATAATATCTTTAACATGTATTCATTGTCAACAGAAACTTTGGAATACATGAACAAAGAAATTGAACCAAAATCACAAAAAAATAAAATGATGAAATATTACAAACCTTTGTACGAAGTTGCGGCTATGTACAGAACTTCCGTAGAAAAAGGCTTGGATATTCCGGGCAATGTTCAAACTGTTGCTCAAGCATTGGGACTTCCTGAAACAGCAACAAAAGAAGATGTATTGAAAAAATATGAACAAGACGGCGCTATTGTTTCAGAAGAAATTCTAAGAGGCTTACAAACAAAATATAATAAAATCGCTAAATATGCGGCAGTAGTTGAAAAAGCTGAAGTTAAAGGTGATAACGTTCAAATTGACGGATTATATGACATTTCAGATAAAGAAGTTGCCGCATTGAAAGGTGTTGAAAAAGACCTTAAAGATATTTCTATTCACGTAGAGGCAGACAGAAAATATATGCAAGAAGTGATGGAACCGCTTTTAAAAGCACAAGCACAACAACTTGGTTTGGAAACAGGTTCTTATTGGGTTCACAAAGAAGGCGAATCAGGTTTGAACAGACCTCAACAACTTAGAATCTTTGAACAAATGACAGGTAAAAGATTCTATGCGGAAGAAGATCTTGACAGAACTGCCGAAACTATTAAACGTTCAAATCATTCAGGTATTACAGCATCTAACGTTTACCATAACGATCACGGCTGGCATGCAATGTATGTTGCAGACCTTGCCCAAGTTCAGGTTAAAAACCCTGAAACAGGTAAAATGGAAACTAAAGACGCTATCATGTACGATAACTCTTGGGGTCTTGCTGAAAAGAAAAATACATGGATTGATTCAAACGGTTTGGAAAGAACAGACTACGCTTGCGGAAGAGGCGGAGCAACAGGTTATATTACAAATCCGTTGTGGCAAAACGGTACTTTAGTTGATGACTACAAAAATCATCCTGCTATCATTGGAAAAGGTGCTAACCAAGAAAAATACAGAATGTTTACGGAAGCAATTCTTCCGACAAGCA
>JAFUZZ010000104.1 GCA_017476325.1 bacterium
ATTCTGAACCCGCCTGCGGCGTTTCAGAATGACGGGTTTTTGACGCCCAACCAAAATTTTTAAGACCTAAAAGCGCGTCCTCACTGATGTTGAGACCTAACGCCCCCTTGTCTTCAAGAGCAAAATCCGCGTCTTTGCTAAGATTGGAACCTAACGCCCCCCCCCCCTAGTCGGGTCAATAAATTTTTCATGGTTTTATCCTCCATTTTATTAATTACTTCATTATTATATAACATGTTGCAAAAAACTTCAACCCTTTGGATAAAAACTTTTTTTATTTTTTATGAAATCTTTATCGAAAAAATATTCGAAACTAAGTTTGTAATAAAAATTCGAAATAAATTTTTATAAGAAAATTAATAGATTTATTTCCCCTACACATGTATAATAACAAATATTAGTGAAAAATGGACCAAATAAATTCAACAAAATCAATATGCTCTATTTTCGCTTGTATAAACGGATATAACCAAAACAGAATTCCCAAAAAGCGAAGAATATAGAAAGTTTTAGTTTTGAAAAAAGGATGAGTCCATTGTTTCCAAGTGAAAGTATTTTCCAGTAAAAATACAAAAAACATCACTACAGCTAAGATAAGGTTTATCAAAAATACAAAAAACCAACTCCAAACAACAGTATAAGCAGCATCAACATAATGAAAAAGCCAGTAATCATAAGTAAAAAAAACAATAAACACAAATTCCAACCACCCGATAATGGCAATAATATTTAGCGTATATTGTGTTTTTGTATTTCGAAAAAGCATAAGTTTAGTATAAATAAAACAAAGGAGATTGCAAATGTCTAAAGTATTTAACCTAAAAACCGAAATGAATGTTTACAATGACCGTACGATTGAAAAAGATTTACTAATGCAAAAATTTGCGTTGGGAGTTTACTCCGATGAAAAAAATCGTACTCAACTACCTGACGGATGGCAAAGTTTTGCACATTCTGATGACAGAACAAACGGTTTTTATGGAGAAGCCTATGTTAAAAACGGACAGGTTGTTGTTGCGTTTAGAGGAACAAATAACAAAGATGATTATAATGCCGATTATGATGTTATTCGAAAGGTAGTGCCTGACCAAGTAAGGAGTGCATTAAGTTTTTATCAGCATGTTGAAACATTATGCGAAAAATATGGTTACGATAAAGATAGTATTATTTTGACAGGACATTCTTTAGGAGGAATTGAAACGCAAATAGTTTGTGCCGTAACAGGTAGAGAAGGAGTAACATTTAATGCTCATGGAGCAAAAGACATTATGGAAAGGTCGTTAGTAAGAAGTAAACATATTAAAACAAATGTACGAAATTACGGAAATGTTAACGATGCAACTTTTTATACAAATATGCATAATTTTATTGGTAAAACATTTGTTATTGATACAAATCCAAAAGAAGAAATGGTACGTCTCAGAAAATATCACCGTATAGAGGATATGGGAGATATAAGAGTTGCAGAACCTTACGACATGTCAAAACATCATAAATTTGAAAAAGAAAATATGCATCCTGATAGAATTTTGGTAATGGAAGAAGAAATGAAGCGCCCACGGAGAAATATTCTTAATGATGCATACGCTCATTATGTACATCAACAAGCCTTAAAAGGAAATATTTTGTGGCAGAAAGACATAGATAAAAAAGTTTCAAGTGGAGAAGTATACGTTCACTCTTACACAAAAAGTAACGGAACTCATGTTCGAGAATACTACAGAAGCTATCCTAATCGGAAATGAAGAATCTCCCAAAGAAAGTATAACAAATCAATATGCTCTATTTTCGCTTGTATAAACGGATATAACCAAAACACAATTCCCAAAAAGCGAAGAATATAGAAAGTTTTAGTTTTGAAAAAAGGATGAGTCCATTGTTTCCAAGTGAAAGTATTTTCCAGTAAAAATACAAAAAACATCACTACAGCTAAGATAAGGTTTATCACTAAAGAACAAAAAGTTGCAAAAACAAAAAATCCCGTCATAGCAGGTTCAATAGATAATATAAATTCCAACCACCCGATAATGGCAATAATATTAAGCGTATATTGTGTTTTTGTATTTTGGAACAACATAAATTTAGTATATATAAAACGGGATTGTTTTTCAACAACCCCGTTTAAAATTTATGTTATCTTCAAACAATTATAATTTTTCGGCAACCATCAATGTAGTTTCAGCAAGTCTTGTTGAATATCCCATTTCGTTGTCATACCAAGAAATAATTTTAACTTGGTTTCCGCCCATTACACGAGTCAACAATGCGTCAACAGTTGATGATTGTGATGTTCCAACGTAATCAGAAGATACCAAAGGTTCTTCTGTGTAGCAAAGAACGTGTCCGTCAGCACCTTCTTTTAATGCTGCGTTAACTTCTTCTACAGTTACGTCCTTACCAACTTCAAATACAACGTCTACCAATGAAACGTCAGGAGTTGGAACACGCATAGCGAAACCGTCCAATTTACCTTTTAATTGAGGCAATACAAGCGCAACTGCTTTTGCAGCACCTGTTTTTGTAGGAACGATGTTAAGAGCACCTGCTCTTGCACGTCTTGGATCTTTGTGTCCTGCGTCTAAAATTCTTTGGTCACCTGTATATGAGTGAACAGTTGTCATCAAACCTTTTACGATACCGAATTTTTCGTCGATAACTTTAGCAACAGGTGCCAAACAGTTTGTTGTACAAGATGCCATTGAAATTACATCGTGTTTAGCAGGGTCGTATTCATGGTCGTTAACACCCAAAACGATTGTCTTATCTTCGTTTGTTGCAGGAGCGGAAATGATAACTTTTTTAGCACCTGCGTCAATGTGAGCATGAGCCTTTGTTGCATCTGTGAAGAAACCTGTTGATTCAACAACAACTTCTACACCCAAATCTTTCCAAGGTAATTGTGCAGGATCTTTTTCAGCATAAAATTTGATTTTTTTACCGTTTACGATGATACCTTCTTCATAAGCTTCAACAGTGCCGTCAAATCTGCCCATTACAGAGTCATATTTAAAAATTCTTGCTGCATCTTCAGGTTTTAGACCCGGGTCGTTGATTGCAACGTAATCAATTTTGTCAAAAATACCTTCTCTGATTGCTGCTCTTAACGTGTTACGTCCGATTCTTTCGAAACCGTTAATCGCTACTTTTTTGTTAGCCATAATACTTTTTCTCCTTTTAAATGTGCTAATCTTTTACATGTTTTTTATACCGCAAAAAAAATTTGTTGTAAAGTAAAAAAGAGGTTATTTGAAAAAATAATAACAACCTCTCTAAATATTAATATTAATTTATGGTGAACACCTTTTTGTAATACATCCACGCCCCAAACACCGTAAGAACAAAGTTTGCAGTCCATGCCGCAATGAGCGGAGGTATAGCGCCGCCCTCCCCGAAAGATATAGAAAGCGCTCGCAGCAGATAATACGCAAATATAATTAAAATGCTGAACAAAAATCCCCGATTATAGCGCACTCGCGGAGGAGTAATCGCAAGCGGAACACCGACTAACACTAACACTATTGTCGTTATCGGCAAGGCAATTTTGTCCCACAATGATATCCAATAAAAATTCTTATTTGCGCCCAACTTATCCGAATTTTTAACAATATATTTAAACAACTTTGTAAAATTAAGTTCTTTAACCGTATCTTTTTGCATTTCTTTTGATAAATCCATTCCGAATTGCGCAACGGAATTTTCAAAGAAAGTCGTATTTAATATATTTCCGTCGTCTTTTAACGTATAGATTGCACCTTTGTTAAATTCCCATCCGAGCGGAGAAGTTGCACCGTCTTGAGCCTGTAAAACCTGAACTGTATCATCGCGCGTAATATCAAGAACCGTAATGTCATACAATTTCTTATCTTCACAATATCCGACATAAAACAATCGTTTTAATTGATCCCCTTCGGTAACTTCTTTAAAGATAAAATTTCGCTTTCCGTTTGGAATATTTTTTTGACCAAAAGACCACAAAGCCAAATCCTTAGACTGTTTTGTAACTATAGGAACAATAGTTTCGTTAATAAAAAAACTTGCTAATGACATAACAATCGCAAATAAAAATATCGGTTTTGCAATTCGGTTTAAACCAATACCGCAGGAACGCATAACCGTAATCTCCGACAACAAACTTAATTTGTTAAGCGTCATTACGGTTGCAAGCAGTACTCCCATCGGAATAGTCATTACAAAAACCGACGGCAGGTTCAAAATAATTATAATAAACGCCACCTTGAAAGGTATTCCGTACATCGCAATTTGCTTAATCAGAGTGATAAATGTATCTGATGCGAAAATTATTGATGTAAAAATAATAACGCCCATTATAAAAACTTCGATAACCTGTTTCAAAATATAACGGTCCAGTGTCGTTGTTTTTTCTTTAAAAATTTTTAAAATCTTTTCCATAGCCTAATTTTATCATATAATTTTATTATGAAAAGAATTTTTTTTGTTTTGCTCGTATTTTGTTTAAGCATAAATCATGCCCTTGCTCTTGAAATAGTTTATCCAAAAACGAAAAACGTAAAAATTAACGCAAAATCAACATTTTTTATAGGAAATACGCTCGAACCTCTAAAAATTAACGATGAAGATGTATCGACACTAAAAAACGGTGAATTTGCGCATGTTGTTCCGTTAAAATTCGGAGAAAATATTTTTAAAATTCAAACAAAAACGAAAACCATGACCTATAAGATTTTGCGTGAACAATTAAAGCCGCAGCCCAAACCCGTTTTTAAAGACTTTCCGCAAACAAGTTTTATCGTAACGACAGATGGTGCGACCCTAAGACAAACCCCCATAGATGCCGGTATTAACCGATTATCGCAATTACCGTCGGGAACAAATCTTGTTATTAACGGTGAAAACGGAAATTTTTACCGCGTTATGTTATCCGAATTTGAATGCGCTTGGATTGCTAAAAATGAAGTTACACAAAACGAAAGTAACAATTTTTCTGATGCTAAATTTAGAAAATTACACTGTAAACGCGACGGGGAATTTGAATATCATCGTTTTAAACTTTCAAAAAAAATTCCTTTTTCAGTTGTAAATCAAGATGAAAAAATTGTATTAAAGTTTTATAACACCAACAAACCTTTCGAATTTGAAACCGATAAAAAATTAGGGTTTAATTACTATTACGATGAGCATGATCATTTTGTTTTAAAAATAAGATATTGCAAACAAGAAATTCCGACTATCACAGTTGACGCAGGTCATGGAGGAGCGGAACTCGGTGCCGTAGGGTGTAACGGTGACAGGGAAAAGGATATTAATCTAAAAATAGCAAAATATATAAAACAAAATCTTGAACCGGACTTTAATGTTGTAATGACAAGAGAAAACGACGAACAGTTATCTTTAAAAAAACGCATTGAAATCGCTAACAAAAACAATTCTATGATTTTAATAAGCATACATGCAAATGCACTGCCGGACGGAGAAAACCCGAATTGGCACAGAGGTACAAGCGTATACTATTACCACACACAGGCAAAAACGCTTGCCCAAAGTATTTTAAAAGAAGTTACGGAACAAGCCGGAACAAAGGATGACAAAGTTCGTCAACGCAGTCTTGCGCTGACCCGTCCAACCCTGAGCATAAGCGTACTTGTTGAAGTCGCATACATGATTAATCCTTACGATAATATAAAACTCAGTAACGATGAATTTCAACGCAAAGTTGCCAAAGCAATTTCGGATGCAATTCGAAACTATGTTTGCGCTAATTGAAAAATTTTCTTTAAATCGTCAACCGTTATTTTTTGCTTGTCAGGAACCCTGCACAACGGACTCGGATGATATATAGGAACAGCGTTATAAGTTTTTTCGTTAATTTCTATTTTAATATTTTGCCCATGAACATCAGAGATTTTTTTCCCTTTTATAAAAGTTTCCAAAGCGGTTCCGCCGCAAAGAACGATTACTTTCGGGTTAATTAATTCAATCTGCCGGCAAAGAAAATTAAAACATGCTTTTTTTTCGGAAACTTTCGGTTTTCTGTTTTGAGGCGGACGACATTTAACAATATTGGTTATGTATAAATCATCTTCGCGGGAAATTCCGGCAAGTTCCAAGTATTTGTTCATAATTTTGCCTGCCATACCGACAAATGGTTTTCCTTGTAAATCCTCATTTTCTCCGGGAGCCTCTCCGATAAAGAAAATCTTTGCATTGATATTTCCGTCCGAAAAAACCGTGTGTGTTTTGGTTTTATAAAGCGGACAATTTGTGCAAGTTTCGCATTGTTGTTTTATGTCATCGAGAAAAATTTTCATAGAAAGATTTTATCATAAAAATGTATATTTTTATATCCCTACGGCATTGCAATCATTTTCAATAATATTTATCCACAAATCATAGTTTTCGCTGCCGTTTGAAAGATATTCGGTATATCCTCCCGCCTTAACAAAATCTTGTTTGCGAAACATTGTGTAAGGAAAAAACCCTTCTCTATCCATTGTTTCAACGTCTTTATTTAATTTTGAATTGTTATCTTCGCTTTCAGTTTCTTTATATATAATTCCGCTGTTTATATCGTTCTTTAATATTTTTAAACCCTTTTCAACAAAATCTTTGTCAATATCCGTCTCTTGTGTTACGGGCAAAATATATTTTCCATGGCTTTGTTCGACAGCCATGTTTAATGATTTTGAAACCCCAAGTTTGTTTCTGTTTTTAATAACATGTATTCTGTCATCATTCTCGGTAAGTTGTTTTAAGAGATTAGTTTCGTCGGTTGAGGCATCATCCACAACTATAATCTCAATGTTTTTGTACGTTTGGTTAAATATTTCGTTCACCATTTTTACAACGGTTTTTTCTTCATTGTGATTATATAATATTACTGATACTTCAACTACCATTTCATGTCACCTTTATGTATATAAAATTCACTTTTTGATAATTATATGACTTTAAACTGCAATGTCAATAATAAAATTAAATAGGAAATGCCTTTAAAAGGCATTTTGTTGTTTTGGTACATATTTTATAATCAGAAAGAGAGGAAATTATGACGAATGACATTGTTAAACAAAAGTTTGGTGAAAGGCTAAAACAAATTAGGAAAATCAATAACCTTACACAAGAAAAACTTGCGGAGTATATTGAAATTAATCCGAGACAACTGGCAAGAATTGAAGCCGGAGAAAGTTTTGTTACTTCCGAAACTCTTGCTAAAATCGCTTCCACTTTTGATATCTACTTGTCGGTTTTATTTGATTTTGGTGTTCAGGAAGAGACGTTAAAGACCGGAACAGGAGATAAAGTGCATTTTAATGTCATCAAGAACGGAAATGTATACCATCTTGTTAACCAAAGTGAAACAATCAAGCAAAGTGAAAATACACAACTGTCGTCTAATTTAGATGAAAGCATGATTAAAATGGCTCAAAGAATAGGTAAAGAAATTACCGTAGACGAACTTAATAACGGCAGTGTTGTAAGTACAAAAATTTATAAACCAAACGGTCAGGTGGAACTTTCTTCCGATAAAATTAATGTCTTATTTGAGAGTGTTAAAGAAAAACTTTCGCTAATCGCAGAAGAGAATAACAAACTGGAATTTGTTAATCTTGCACTTGACGCGTTAAACGATAAGAACGCACTTGAAAATCTTAAACTCTTGATGAAAGGTATTGAGTTAAGTCATACTTTTAAAGACGTTTAATTGTCAACATAATATCTTGTGGGCTGAAAGCATCTTTAATACCGAAATTTGTGTTTGCAAAAAAGAATTGCATTGTTTCTCCTATGCGAACATCGAGTTCCTCAAACGGAATTGCAATATCTATAACTTCATTGTAAACAACTTGAATGCGGTAGCTTTCATGAATAGCCCACAAGTTATTATCAATAGCCTGTGTAAACCTTATCGGATAAAGTTTTTTATCCATCATAGATATTCTTAATTCGTTGTGAAAAGTTTCTTTCATAACCGGAGAAATATTTTCGTTTTTGCAAATTAAACGCACGCTTGAACGATACTGTTCGCGCTGCGGATTTTTCATATATATATACATCTGGTGCAAAAACGGATTAACGGCTCCTTGATTTTGTGCCAAATACAGTCTTATATAAAATTTATCTCTGTCTGCACAGTAGCAAATTCTTTCAAATAGTTTTTGCCCTTGAAGTTCCGGTCCCTCAGGAACCTCTACCGAATGAGCTTTGTCCCATTCGCAGTCATCATAAAGACCGTTCATTGACGGAGTTATAGGAATATCGTTCTCGATGTTTTCCGTAACCATGGTGGATATTAACGGAATGTCCAAATATTTTGGGTATTCTTCGTTTAAATACCTGTATACGCTCTTTAAGTGCTCTCTGAACAAAAAATCGAACAAATGATCCTGACCCGAATTATTCGGTTCACCGTACCACCAGAACCAGTCACTGCCCTGACAAAGATATAACTCTTTTTTTGCAAGATGAGAGTTTATTCCTTTTTTATTTTGAGAGATAATCTTGTCCATATCTTTTTTAACATTTTTTATGTATGACCAGGCAAGATTTTTAACAGGTTCTCCAATCCACATTTGAAAATCAATATTTTTCCATGTTCCGGCCTTAAAATCTTTTAATTCTTTTTTGTGTTCGTCTTTTTCCAAATACTCACTTACCAAAACTGTTTCAAGGGAATCGTCATTTTCTATCATGGAATAAACTTTTTCAAGGAAAATTCTGCCGTTTTCCGAGTAATAATTCCAACAGTTTTCGCAATCTAAAGCTATTGTCAGAAGATGTTTTTCATCCGGGGAGTTTTTCAATTTATCCTGGATAACTTTTATCCTGTCGTATAAATCCTTTGCCGCCTCATCTGACGGTTGGTTTGCATATTCATAATTAATCATATCGGGGATTAAAGAGTCTCTAAAAATCACGGAAATATTGTTGAACTTATACGGTTTCATTAAATGGTAAGGATCCTCAAGATGTCCGCGGTAATCTCGTTCAAAAGAGTAGCCTGTTGATTTTGAAAGAATACCCTCATCGGACATTGTCCACTTAATATTCAATTCGCTCAGCAAGTTCAGCACATCTTTGTTTAGTCCCATTTCGGGCATCCAGGAGCCTTTAATTTTTATGCCGAAAACCTTTTCAAGATGAGTAATTGATGAGACCATTTGTTCTTTTGCACTGTCCGACATGTTTAAATCTGACAGAGAACCGTCAATGGAAGACATTGTTTGTTGAAGTTCGCCAATATTCATCATAATTGGCATTATCGGATGATAAAAAGGGCTTGCAAGCATTTCGAGACTTTTTGATTTGAGAAATCTTTTGCAAGCGGGCACAAACATTTTCATTATTTTTTTGTAAATATCAATTATTTTTTTTCTGTCTTTTAAAGAAAAGTTTTTGCCTTTTTTTAGTAATTTTTTAATATCGGGAAATTTTTGATAAAGAGAATCGTCAATCCATACGAGATTAAAAAGCGCGAGGATATCGGCATATTCTTGGGATGTAAAATCGTCAATTCCGCAATTTTCCGTAAATCTTTTTTGGTACAGCCTGTTATATTCTTCATAAGGTAAAATCATAGATGAATATTCAGCGTCAAAAAAGTTATTCAAAATAAACTCTTTGTCATCCGGTGTGAGATTTTTTGTATCTTTTAATGTCAGACTTGAACAAATATCCGTTGCGTTTCCGGAGTAGTCAATGATTGAATCTAAAAGTGTCGGAACTATATTGAAGTTTAGTTTAAGAGATTTAAACTTACTAAGTTCCATAATCATCGGGAAATAGTGTTTAACGGTATGCAAACGAACCCAGGGAAGCAAATAATCGCTTTCATAGTTCATTTGATACACAGGTTGGTGCATGTGCCAACAAAACGCTATTGATAAATTTTTAACACTACTCATTACATTTATTATATCAAATCAAAATTGCCCGATTGTAACAAAATCTTAACAAAATGAACAAAATGCGCAATTAAAAATATTGAGGAGAATTATAAAGGCATAACCAAAAACCTATAATAACAATAAACCAAAATAACCAACCTTTGACCTCTTAAACGAGGTCTTTTTATTTATTTTGCTCTTACAAATTTTTTAACAGAGGGTGTGCTAACATATTAGACAAAAGTAGTCTAATATGATAGCACACACAGCCCGAATTTTTCGAGTGAATAAATCGAGTAAGTTGGAAAAAACGTGAGTCGAAAAATTCGAGAAA
>JAFUZZ010000105.1 GCA_017476325.1 bacterium
AAAACAAAGAACTTGTTTCTCATTATTTAAAAATGAATAATATACTCTCTAACGCATTAAAGAATACCGAAGCTACAGAACAAACAAAATTCTATAAATTATCAGAAACTGATTTTAAATCAAAATTCGAAAGCCATCTTAAAACAACAGGATGTAATACGGAAAATCCAAACTTTACTCCTGATGTATGCTTAACCGACGGCTCACAATTTGCGTACGGAACATTCGACGAGTCATGCACAGACAACATTTGTAACACACTGACAATCGACACAAACGGAAAGAAAGGACCAAACACGGCAGGCAAAGACAGGTTTACGATGAACCTTACACCAAACGGCGTAAAAGCATTGGGCGAAAGTGACACATGTTCTACGGGACTTGATTGCGGGGCGTACATTTTGGCTAATCACAAGTTATTTGATGGAACGATAATAGAAAAAAACATAGCCGAAAGAAATCAAGAAGCACTCGCAGCATGTAAAACGGCAAATGCAACAAGTTGTACTTTAGCGAACGGATTACAATTAACAAAAGAGGGAAATTTGTGGACATCACCAACATTACAAGGCGGTACAGGAGCATGGGAACCTGATAGTAATTCAGTATATCCTGTAGCAAGCACTAATCAATGTTATAATCCTGAATCGGGAGAATGGGAAAATTCTTCTAATGGTTATTGTTATGGTAATGATTACTGGGGCGGGGCAAAAAAATATTGTGAAGCCCAAGGCTTAAATTTACCAACAAAAACACAGTTACAAAATATTCGTTCAATCAGGGGCTGTGACGGTTCCTCAACCTCAATTCAATGCACAGGTTGGTTCTGGTCGTCAGAGCTTTCATCGGAACAGGGCGATGCTTACTATGTACTTTTTTCTGATGGCAGTGAGCATGTAAATGTTCGCAGTAATCCCGCCGAAAGCAGCCGAGTTGTATGTGTTAGTAATTAATTACATAGATAGTCCACAGCCGGGACTTGAAAAAATTAAAGCTTCATGATAAAGTAAATATGCCGCGCTCCACGGGGACTTAGCGACTCTCTCGACCCGAACGCTTTTGCGGGGTGCAGAGCCTACTGTGAGGCGTTTAAGGTGTTAACGGACTTGTGTAAAGTTGTTGACGGTTTAAATTATGGCGGCACAGAGCATTGAACCGTGTCAGGGTGGAAACACAGCAGCACTAAGATGTAAACTGTGGGTGTCATAACTTTAAAAAAGAGACTTTATATAAGAAAGTCAGCAGTTTATCCGTCGATAGGTAGTGGCGCGGCTTTTATTTTTTTACTCTTCCTCAAAAAGATTTAATTGCGGGGTTTGTCCGTCAGATAAAGAGCGTTTCTTCGTTGACAAGTCGTTTGCAAAGTTTCTTTGCATTTTACGCATCAAATCCTCTGAACGTTTAATCACAGAATTTGGCAAGCCTGCCATCTTAGCAACTTGAATACCGTAGCTTTTTGACGCTCCGCCTTGAACAATTTTTCTTAAAAACTCAATTTCGCCGTTTTCTTCCGTTATCGTTATCCTAAAATTTTTAATTTGAGGGTAAGTATTCGTCATAACATTCAATTCATGATAATGTGTAGCAAAAATACATCTTGCATTTATCCTTTCCGCAATAAATTCGGAAACGGACCAAGCTATAGCTACACCGTCATAGGTACTTGTTCCTCGTCCGATTTCATCCAATAAAATAAAACTTTTATCCGTTGCTGAATTTAAAATATTTGCGGTTTCAATCATTTCCACCATAAACGTTGACTGTCCAAGGGTCAAATCATCACTAGCCCCAACTCGCGTAAATATTTTATCAACAAGTCCTATCTTTGCATAATCAGCAGGAATCCAAGATCCGATTTGAGCCAAAATCAAAATAAGTGCATTTTGACGCATAAAAGTAGATTTACCTGCCATATTAGGCCCTGTTAAAATCATAAATTGCGTTTTTTCTCTTGTATTTGCACACAAATCAATATCGTTTGAGACATAAGTTCCAAGCGGTAAAATTTGTTCCAATACAGGGTGTCGTCCGTTTTTTACAATAAAATCTCCGCTTTCATCAAGTTCAGGACGAACGTAATTATTCTCAATCGCACAAGATGCAAAAGAGATTAAAACATCGAGAATAGCAATACATTGGGCAACTTCTCTTATTTTTGTAACATATTCTTGCGCATATTTCCTCAAATTATTGAAAAGATTTATTTCTATTTCTATTACTTTAAATTGAGCGGAAATAACGTCATCTTCGTGCTTTTTCAATTCATCAGTAATGAATCTTTCGGCATTAGTAAGAGTTTGTTTTCGGACATAATTGGCTGGTACAAGATCAATATTGGAATTTGAAATTTCAATATAGTATCCAAAAACTCTGTTATAACCGACTTTCAAAAATTTACAACCTGTTCTTTCTTTTTCTCGTGCTTCAAAATCTTCAAGCCATTTTTGTCCGCCTGAGAGCAAATCTCTATAATAATCAAGTTCCGCACTAACATCGGATTTTATAAATCCGCCATCTTTTAAAACTCTCGGAGCATCTTCCCGAATTGTTTGTTCAAGAATTTCTCCAAATTCAACAAGTTCTTTACGATATTCAAAAATACCGTTAAAAAAATCCGTACTTAACTTTGCCGCCCATTTATGAATTTCAGGCAAACACAACAGCGTTTCTTTAAGACTCAAAAAATCAATAGGGTTTGCCGTATTATTACTTAGTTTGGATGAAAGACGTTGAATGTCATAAACCTTAGAAAGAGCATTAGACAAATTAATTCTGATTTCGGGGTTTTGAATTAATTGTTCAACAACATCCTGACGCTTTTTTATTTCATCAAGATTTCTGAGCGGCTGACAAATCCAAGAACTAAGCAGTCTTGCCCCCATATTGGTTGTAGTTCTGTCAATAGCCCAAAGAAGAGAACCAAATTTATTTTTTTCTCTCATCGTTTGTACAAGTTCGAGATTTTTTCTTGTATTAATATCCATTGATACGTATTCGCTAATTTCGTAAGACGAAATTGTATCAAACTTTGGAAAAGAATCTTTCATAGTTTCCCAAATATAAGAAACAAGAGCCCCTGCAGCTTGAAAACCTAATTTACAGTTTTGGTATCCGTATCCGTCCAATGATTTTGTTTTAAAAACAGTTTTCAAATTATTTAAAGAAAAGTTTGAATCAAATATCGAAAGCGGAACCTTTGAACAGTTGTATTTTGTTTGGATTTCTTCAGGCAAATCAATTTTTTCTTCAGGAACAATTTGAAAAGGAATAATTTTTTGAGCGACAGACGGCGCAATAATTTCAACAGGTTGAATTCTTGCAAGTTCAGAAAGAAGCATATTGTAAGGGATTTGAGTGGTTCTAAATTCTCCCGTTGAGATATCTGAATAAGCAAATCCATACAAATCGGACTTAGAATCTTTAAAGACCGCACAAATATAATTATTTGAATTTTGATGTAAATACTGAGTTTCCGTAATTGTACCCGCAGTCACAAGTCTTACTACACCACGTTTAACAATGTCACCTGATTTAATACTCTTAGGGTCCTCAAGTTGTTCACAAATAGCGACTTTATAATCTTTTTGAATAAGCCTTTCCATATAGGAATCAACCGCTTTAACAGGGATGCCCGCCAAAGGAATTCTGCCGTAAACACTTCCCGCATCACGTCCTGTCAAAGTTAATTCAAGTTCCTTTGACATGATTTGAGCATCTTCGAAAAAAGTTTCATAAAAATCTCCAAGACGATACAGAAGTACTGAATCTTGATAATCTTTTTTAATATTTAGATATTGCTGCATAACAGGAGTAACCTTATCAATTTCAACATCTTTAGAATTAATATAATTAATTTCAGGTTTAGACATTTTACGAAAATCCTTTCTTAATTAAATTGTATGATAAAGAAAAAACAAAAACAATGAAATTTCTTGCTTATTAAAATTTAATAAATAAAATATAATAGAGGAGAAAAGAAATGGGTTGCCTTAGCAAAATAATAAAATCAGTAATATTATGTTTTGCCCTTATCGGTTTTGTATCTTTAGGAGGCGGAGATTTTATAAAAACAAAATGGAGTGAGCATGTTACAAAACATTCGCAAAGTATAGAAGAAAAAGCTTCAAAGATTGGAGATTTTTCAAAAATAGGAGAAGAATATGAACTTTCGAAAAGTGTCGGTTTGTTTGGATACAACGGAGTAATAGCGGAACATAATTCGAGCGGACAAAAGATGGTAATATTTGAGTCTAAAAAGGGAAACGATATTATCACCGAGGATGACATTCGTAACAACAAAGTAGAAGAGAAAATAAACAATTTATCAAAGAAATTCAAATATTCAGCGATAAAGATTGAGGACTTAAAACTTGGCACAAAAGGAACGATGAGTGCATACGGAAAAACTGTTCCATACGTTAGATTTAGTGCAAAGGTAAAAAAAGTTCCTTTTGGGGATATAGACGGGATAATCTCGGCTTATGACGCTGAAGGTGACAGCAGGTTATTAATTTCCGTGAACGAAAAGAACAAATATTCACAAATTATAGCGCAAGAATTTTTTAAAAACGTAAAAAAATAAAAATTTTGTGATAGAATAAAAATACGGGCATGGTGATATAGTCATCATTTTCGTAAAGACCGAGCGGGGTCGGCACAAAGGGTCGGGTCGTGCTCAAAACTCAGGACTTTATCGAGTTTGGACGGCGCAAGGTCAAAACAATTAAATAAACCTTGGTCTTGTAGCACTCTGCCGAGCAAAAGGTGCCTGTGGCACGTTTTGCGAGAGGGGTAGCGCAGGACTTGACCGAGCGAAGCAAGGTCGATACAATTAAATAATTCTTGGTCTTGTAGCACTCTGCCGAGCAAAAGGTGCCTGTGACACATTTTGCGAGAGGGGTAGCGCAG
>JAFUZZ010000106.1 GCA_017476325.1 bacterium
ATACGTTCAGCCTCGCGATGACATGTATAGAGGACAAGTGAGAACGTAGCGGACTCTCTTTTATTGGTGCACTCCTGCACCGCCAGCAAATTTTTGATTGGAAACATCATGCTTTAGTGTTAATATCTTACGTCAAAAATTTGCGAAATAGGCGGTCTCTTTTGGTGCCTCTCAGGGGCTTCACATTGGCAGAAGTATTAATCACTCTCGGCATAATTGGTGTCGTTGCTGCGCTTACGATTCCAACATTAATGCAAAAAACAAATGAGAGAGAAACTGTTTCGAAAGTAAAAAAATTCGTTAGCACCGTAACTAATGCAGTAAAAATAGCAAATGTAGAACAAGGAAAATTTGAATGCACGACACCAAAGGAATTTTATGACTATTTAGAACCATACCTAAATATTCAAAAATATTGCGGAACAGGTACGGGCTGTTGGGCGGATGAAAATATAAACTATCTTGCCGGAGGTCAAGGCATAAATGTAAATAGAGATACAAATTATGAAAAAGCTGTTTTATCAGATGGGAGTTCTTTGAGGGTTTATGCTTCGGATTCAGAAAATTCTCCCGAATTAATGGTTGATACAAATGGTTTAAAAGGTCCCAATAAACTTGGAGTTGATATCTTTGCTGTAACTTTCAATAGAGAAACAGGCAATATCAATCTTCAACGAGGTAATGCAAACACTAATACATATCCGAATAGTGAGAACATAATACAAGCCTGTGATACAAAATTAACAAATGTTTCTTCTAACGGTTATCTTTGTATAAGATGGATTTTTCATAATGATAACATGGATTATTTGCATTGCGATGACCTTTCCTGGGACGGCAAAACCAAGTGCGATTAAAATTCATTATAAGAGGGTGACGATTTGACTTTTTAGTCACCCTCTTGTTTATAGATTTGTAAATATTTTATCGAAATTGGGCAAAAAAATTTCTTTACAAGGTTAAAATATCATGTAATGAAAGTTTTCGCGATAAACAATATTAACGTTAATTTTTACGGTAACAAAGTTTTGCCCGTACATAATGCTTTGCCTGTAAAATCAGCCCCGACAAACTTATCTTTGCCTGATGCTCTTAACGGTAAAACAAAATTCTATGTTGATAACGTTAATAAATTGAGAAATGAAACCAAAGAATTTCCAAATGATGTCGAATACAGAAAAACGCTTTTGAAAAATGCGGGAATGAATCCTAATGAATATTATAAAATCCGCTCGATTATCGGACCCGACGAAATTCAATCCGTAATGAAACAATATGACAATGACGGAAACTTATATTCGGTCGGAGTGAACGATGAAAATATAAAGTCCGGTTTGCTGCGTGCAAATTTGCATATTCACACTCAAGCCTCCGATGGACGTTTAAGTGTTGAGGAACTTTTGGATAAGGCTGCGGATTATGCTAATTTGGCGGCAAAAAAACAACCTCAGTTTAAAAAACAACCCTTTACAATCGCAATTACTGATCATGATACAACAGAATCAGCACAAAAGGCCATTAAAATTATTGCCGAAAATCCGCTTAAATATAAAAATTTGAGAGTTATTTTGGGTACAGAGGTTACAACGTATAACAAAATTGCTCCAAATCTTGTGAGTGAACCTACAAATACCCATGTTTTGGCATACGGGATTGACCCTAATGAAAAAATTTATAAAAATTTTATTGAGGGGACTAAAAACAGAAAAAATGAACTTGAAAAAAGAATGATTAATGATGCCAACGAATTGGGCAAAAACATTTTTGTTTTGAACGAGGCAAAAGAGTTCTCTAATTTTCTTGATAAAAAACTCATCGGAATTTGTAACCACATGGCGTCTTATCTTAAAACAAAATACGTTTTAAGCGAGATTGTGTGTAAAAATGATGAAATTAAATCTCTTTTAAAACAAAAAAATATGCCGACAGAACCGAAAACCCTTATTAAAGAACTTGACGAATATTTACAGGAACGTTACAATCGCAACAAACCAATTAACCCTAAAACAGAATTGGTTGATTTTATTAAGGATGACAGGTTCGGTGAAATTTTGACAAAGGAATACGAAAATCCTCAACATAAAGAATTTTTGCAAAAAATTGATGAAATAAACCAAAGTTATTATACCAAAATGGATGGTTCCGAAAAATTCCATGCAATGCCGAAATTTGAAGATTTATACAATGGTTTAAAGGGTCAGAAAAATGCGATTATCGGCTTGGCACACCCTCTTAAACCGACATGGAATTTGAACTCTGCCGACGATAAACTTACTTTCCTCAAAGATTTTTATTCTAAATTTAAATCGGCTTTTAAGGAGAAAGCAAAATTTTCAGAAGTGTATTATCAAAGTTACAAACAAACAGCAGAACAGCCTGTACAAACTTTTTTAAACCAAATTAGCAAAGCCTTGAAACTCTTTAGAACAGGCAGCGCGGATTCTCATGGAAAAAATATTTTCAAACGCTTTTAGTTTGTTTAAATTGTATATAGTTGTTTAAATCCTTATTAAAAGCCCGATTGCAAACAGTTGGCTTTTTATGTCGGCAAATTCGGAAAATGTGTACGTTGCTTTAAGATAGAGTCTGTTGTTAATTTTAAATTTTATATAGGGTGAAACTCCAAATGTCGGAGTCATAGAATTGTCATCCGTAGAAATTTGTTCTCCGATAAATCCTTTAAGTCCGTAACTTAAACGTTTGTATTCGCCCTCAAATCTTATATTTGCGGCTGTTGCATTGTAATAACGCGGACTGAAATATCCTCCGTACTCGGCTCCGTTTTGACCGTATATATTAAGTAGGTTATCCCTAAAACCCAGATTATATGATGTTATATCAAAATCTATTTTTTGAAGATACGGATTGTGCGGATTGTTGTAAATCCTTTTGCCAATGTTTACATATCCCGAAAAATAAAAGTTTTCAGGTAAACTGCTTGCGTTATAAAATCCCGCGTTACCTCTTGCGGACAAGTAAAAGTCTTTTTTTAACCTTATTTTTGTTTCGATTAAAATTTTATTATTTCCTGCTCTTCCCGTAAAATCGTTATCTATTACGGAGCCGACTGCTGTAATGTAAGATTGTTCAACACTGTCTCTTACCGCTCCGAGTTTTAAACTTACAAAGTCGTTAAAATGGTATTTTACCCAAATATCACCAAGTAAAAACGGGGAACCGTTTTGTTCAAAAAATTTACCCGCAACAGATGCGCGATATTCCCATTTTGGTTCGGGTCGAGCGTTTGTACTAAATTTTATGTAATTAACCAAACACCCGTCAAACGATAAATTGCTTGAGGTGTATTGAATCATTTTATAGTCTAATTCTATTTTTGAGTCTTTTATGTTTTTTGTATTATTAATTCCCCATTTTTGGTAATCAAGATCGTATTTATCATTCAAGTCCTGGTTTAACAGTCCGTAAAACGGCAGGGTTTCAATCATGTTTTCGCGGTGCAGACTTCCTTTATATGCTTCAAGAACAGGATTTTCAATATCTTTTAACATATCTTCCGCCGAATTCATCATGTTTAATGACGCGAAGATTAATCCTTTTAAAATTTTTTTTTCTTCGCTGTTTGTTAACTGTTCTGTTTTTTCCAATGCGGAAAAATAATATTCTTTTTCAAAGTCATTATAAATCTGAGCAGCCAAATCTTTATCTTCATCGGCGAAATTAAGTTGCTCAAAGACTTTAATTCCTTTGAGATAAAAATCTTTGTCTATTTTTTTATATTCACCTTTAGTTTGTGCTTCAATGCTTGCAACATCATCAATTTCCGAAAATGAAAATGTCGGCATTAAAGTCAAAAAAAATGCCAAGATGAAAAGCAGCACTCGTTTCATTTCAACACAATTTTATTATTAACTTTAAGATTAAAAAATTAAACAAATGGCTAATTAAATTTTAGGTAATAAGTACAATTTCACATAATATTATAAAAAACGTCACCCTGAACTTGTTTCAGGGTCTTTTATACAGATGCTGAAACAAGTTCAGCATGACATGTTTTTGAAGTTTAATGTGAAATTGTATATAATTACAAAATTTCATAATATCCTCCATCTGGTTGTTATTATTATTTGAAAAAAAATATAAAATATTATCTATAGTCAGAAAGGATACGTTTTGTTAAAACTAAAATCAGCAAATACAGAATTAAAAATAAAAGCAAACGAATACAGAATGGCAAGTGCATACAGAAACGCCGTTAAAGAATATTTGAGCGCAATAATGATTGAAAAAAATGACTTCGAAATATATTTCGGACTTGGAGTTTCGTATAAGTTTTTGAACAAGACATCAAAGGCTATTGATGCGTTAGAAAAGGCTGCCGCATTGAATGACAGAGATGCCAATGTATTTTATGAGCTTGGAATTTGTTACCTTATAGAAGGGCAAATTTGTTCCGCGATGCATAATTTAATAAAATGTATTAATCTTGACAAAACTAATTTGAATGCTCAAATTCAGCTTGCTATGGCGCATGAGGCGGCAGAAGAACCCGAAATGGCACTTTTAATTTATCAAAAAATTATGGAGTCTAATCCGCACTATGTTAAAGCTTATGAACATGCTTCTTTTTTATTAATGGATATGCAAAAATATAAGCAAGCAGGTCAAATTTTAAACCGACTTGTTAAAATATTTCCGGAATGTACTCATGCTTATTTAGGATTGGGAATTTGTTTTGAAAAATTAGGTAAAATTTTAAGTGCGAAACGATGCTACAGAAGATTTTTAATTCTGACAAAAGAAGAAGAGCAAAAAGAATTTGTGCAAAAAAAATTATCCAAGTTTGAAAAAAATGTTTGCCCGGCAGAACACTTATCTATTGTTAATGTTTAGGAACGATAACTCCCTCTACGTCTTTAGTAATATTTAGTGAATTTTCGAGGCTTTTTATTAATTCGGCAGATGTTTGCGGATTGTAAAATCTTCCGCTTGTGACTGATGAGGTGCATCGGAGTTGGTCTAAATCGTCTCTCTCGTCAACATTGAATGCGATAACGTCAATTTTGATATCTTTTCTTTTGCTTATCAAATTCATTGCCCACTCACATGGACTTTCATCGCAATTTTCTCCGCCATCTGTTAATAAAATAATTCTTTTTTCTTTTTCAAGTCCTGATAAATCGTGGGTTACGGCTTGTTTTAGAGAATACGTTATAGGTGTCATTCCGCGCGGCTTATATTTATAAAGTTCTTGTTCAATAAGTTTTGACGATGCAGGCATGACAGGAACAACGAGAGATGATGCACGACAAGCATTCATTGCCGTAAAGCCGCCCTTGTGTCCGTATATTCTGAGTCCTGTTTCTTTATCTTTTGGAATTTTGGGCAAAATTCTTTGCATTGTTTTAAGCATTGTTTCATATTTTGTTTCGCCCTCCAAATATTCATCCATGCTTGAGGAGTAATCAAGAATAAACAGAGTTTTTTCATCTTTCTGTTTTGGTGCGGTATAGTTTTCTTTGTTATATACAGTATAATTTTGTGCAAATACAACACCGCAAAAAAATAGTATTGTAAAAAATATGATTATTCGTTCCATAACTTAATATAAATCGTTTAAACATTTTTTACAAGTTCCACTCGGGTAATATTTTGAGGCTCTAAGTGAATTGAGATTTCGGTATCTTTTAAAATTTTGTCAATGGCAGTTTCGATTTCATCGCAAAGTTTATGTGCGTCACAGACTGTCATGTTCCCGTCAACAAGCAGGGTAATCTCAATATTTTTTTTAAATCCGTTTTGTCTTGTTTTTAAATTTTTCATGGTAACATAATTTGAATAATTTTTTAAAATATTACAAATTTCGTCGATTTGAGTTTTAGTCAACGCTTTGTCCAAAAGATTTTCCTGAGCCTCTTTGAAGAGTTTAATTCCTGTCAGAATAATCATAACGGTGACTATTAACGCAATAAGAATATCAAAAATCGGATGTCCCGTAAGTTTGACCATCAACAAGCCCATGATTACGGCAACAGAAGAGAACATATCGGCACTCAGATGAGAACCGTCTGCCATGATAGCCGGAGAATTTGTAAGTTTTGCTATTTTTAAAAGGTATTTGCTTACTATAAAGTTTGTTACGATTGAAATTCCCATAACTATTAATCCGAGATTAGGGTCTATGGTCGTAATATTTTGAGAAGATAGTTTCTCGAACGCTTCTTTTGCAATAAAAACGCCCGCAAATATAATTAAAATGCTTTCAAATAAACTTGCAATATATTCATATTTGCCATGACCGAATTGATGATCTTCATCTGCGGGTTTAGAAGATTGAATTACGGCAACGTATGCAATGAGAGAAGCCAAAAGGTCTGTGCTTGAGTGAATTGCTTCAGAAATTATACTCATACTGCCGGACAAAAATCCCGCAATTAATTTTAAAACAATCAAAAACGAATTTGAAATTATTGATAATACTGTTGCATGTTTTTTTAGTTTAATTTTCGACTCTTTCATGATTATAATTATAACAGATATTTGAGGAATGAAAAGTGAAATTATTAGAATATTACAGAGACGGCTTAATTGAAGAAGAACATTACGGTTTTATTACTGTTAAAACCCCAACGGAAACAAAGCATATCGGAGAAGATAACGGATATCCGTTTTTTTTACGCTCTTGTGCAAAACCGTTACAAGCATCATTGTTGTGTGATTATGGATTAGACAGGGAGCTTTCTTTAGAACAAATAGCCGTTTGTTGTGCCTCTCACGCCGGAGAGCAGTGTCATGTCATGGTCGTACGTTCTGTTTTGGAAAAATTCGGTTTATCAGAGAAGATGCTTCAGTGCGGAGAACATGAACCAGTTAGTTTTTCCGCGCAAAAAGAATTGATTTTAAAAGGTGAAAAAGCAGGACAAATACATAATAATTGTTCGGGAAAGCATGCCATGATGCTTGCTTTGTGTAAAAAAAACGGTTGGTCACTTGATAATTATTACGAATTGGAACACCCTTTGCAACAGTCAATTAAATCAAAAATTAATGATTTATGTGAAGTGACGGAAATCTACCCCATAACGACGGACGGATGCGGTGTCCCTATATTTTCCATGCCTCTTGAAAATATTTTGAAAGGATACTTAAATCTGTTTTTTGATGATAAATATGTAAAGATAAAAGAAGCTTTTCAAAATTGTCCATACTTAATAGGGGGTGAAAATCGCCTTGATACAGCTGTTATGATGAAAAATCCGCATCTTATTTCCAAAGTCGGCGCGGGTGGTTTGTGTGTGGTTGTTAATTTGGAAGAAAAAAGTGCCTTTGTTGTTAAAATCGCTGATTGCGACATGCGTGCAAGAGCAATTTGTGTTATTAAGTTATTGAAAGATTTTGGGTGGATTAAAGAAGAAACTGATTTTATGAAAATCCAAAACTCCACAGATATTTTGACAATAAAAGGTTTAAAAGTCGGTGAGGTTAAAGCTTGTTTTTAGGCCGGTTAGTCCTTCTCGGTGCGCAGGTAAATCATGCTCAAACCATGTCGCAGAGCATGTTACGACTTGTTAACAATTCTTAACATAGAGAATAAAAAAAGCAATTTTTTTTAAGTGAATGTTTTTATTTATATGTAAGGGTTATTAAAAAAGGTTAATTTGGAGGATAAGGTTATGACATTAGGTGTTTCAGCAATGGATTTCAATACTGCAAGATACATCCAGTCTGTACAAGCAGCAGACAATTTGAGTAATTCTGCAGTAAACTCAATTTACAATCAATCAATTTTCGGCAACAATGGTTTTGGCACTTTCGGATATTCATCAATTCCTTTTGCGGGATATGGTGTAAACACAGCACAAATGCTTGAATATCAACAACAATATACCGATGCATCATTGGCAATGAACAGAAAAAACAAAGCAGCAACACAACTTTCAACAGCAAATGATGACTCTGTATCAAGACAAGTTGCAGCATTACAAAGACAAGTTCAAGGAAACAAACAAGAAAACATCCAACAAGAATACGGCAAATTGTTAGAATCAGTTAGAGAACTTTATGAAGATGCAGGTTATGCAAACACATCAGAAGCACAAATCAAGGCAACAGCAGAAAAAATGTACGCTCAAATCACAGGTAATGCTTTGATTGATGATATAAAGGCTCATGGTGACAGTTCTTTCACTCAAGGATGGAAAAAGGTTGTGACTTTCGGAATTTCATCAGGAAAAAGTGCTAACGAAAACATCCAAGCAATTACCGGTGAAAATGCTAACAACGCTGAATCCGTAGCAGGTAAAGCTGCAGGTATGGTAGCAGGTGGTGCAACATTGGCATTTGCCGGCAGACAAATCTTCAAATTCGTTAAGAGTCCGGCTGCTAAATCAGTTTGGAACGTTATCAAAAAAGTTTTATAATTTAATAAACCTATCAAATAACCAAATTAACCAACCTAAAATAAAAACCTCTCGAATAAACGAGAGGTTTTTAAATATTTGTTTTGCAAAAACTTATTCAGCAGCCGTTTCTTCTGCAGGTGCTTCGGCAGCAGCAGCTTCTTGAGCCGCTTTTTCCGCAGCGGCAGCCTTTTCTGCCTCAAGTTTTGCTTGTGCTTTTTTAGACAATTTTTGTTCTGTTTTCTTTTGGTAATTCAAAGTTCCGTCATCATTACAGTTTTTAATCAAATATTGAACTGTTTCTGTAGGTTGTGCGCCTTTTGAAATCCATTCAACAGCAGTTGTTTTATCCAATTTCATTTCTTTTGTTTTTGGATTGTAGTAACCCAATTCTTGAATTGGACGACCTTCTCTTTTTGTAGTAGAGTTAATTACAATAACTCTGTATGTAGGGTTCTTTTTTGCACCAAGTCTTTTAAGTCTGATTTTTAGCATTCTTTTTTTCCTTTTTTCCTGTAAAACAATGACCTTTCGGATGTTAATGAAATTCGCCGCTTAATCTCATTGCCTTGGGTCTACTTGATTGAGGGAGGACCTCAATATTATATAAACACAATAATATTAAATAATCAAGTCCCATGAGCAGAGCCATAAGAAATTGATTTTTTTAATGTCAAATTATTCAAACCTCGCAAAAATCTTGTCAATATTTTTCAGGTAATCCTGTTGGTTAAAACATTTTTCAAGTTCTTCGTTTGATAAAATTTCAAGATTTTTTATGTTTGCTTTGAAATTTCCATTGGTTGTAATTGCGTTTATAGCGGCTTTTTGTACGATTTCATAAGCATTCGGAACACCTTTTTCAATCAAAAGGAGGTGAACTTTTTGAGAAAATACTACTCCTCCGAATTTTTGAGTATTATCCAGCATGTTTTCTTTATTAATAACCAGATTAGTTAAAAGATTGTGAAATCTTGTAAGCATAAAGTCGATTAGGATTGTGGAATCGGGGAAAATAATTCTTTCTGCGGAACTGTGAGAAATATCTCGTTCATGCCAGAGCGGAATATTTTCAAGTGCGACGAGAGAGTTTGCTCTGATTATTCTTGCAAGTCCGCATAAATTTTCGCTCAGGATTGGGTTTTTTTTGTGAGGCATGGCAGATGAACCTTTTTGTTTTTCGGAAAATCCTTCGGCAGCCTCCATAACTTCCGTGCGCTGAAGATGTCTGATTTCTGTCGCAAATTGTTCCAATACGGAGGCAAGTCGTGAAAGGGTTTGGATAAATTCCGCATATATATCGCGGGAGATTATTTGTGTTGAAATTTTTGCCGGTTTTAAGCCTAATTTTTGACATACAATAGGTTCTACATCAACAGATATGTTTGAATAGGTTCCGATTGCGCCTGAAATTTGTCCTACTCTTGCATTTTCGAGGGCTGTTTCGAGGCTCTGTTTTTGTCTTGAAAGAATATCGAGCCAATTAAGCAATTTTAGTCCAAACGTCATAATTTCGGCATGCATTCCGTGTGAGCGTCCGATACAGATAGTGTTTTTATGTTCAAGCGCAAGTTTTTTCAGGAGTGAAATATTTTCCTCAATGTCTTTTAAGATTATTTTTCCGCAGTCTTGAATTTGCATTGAAAAAGCAGTGTCAATGATATCAGAACTTGTTAAACCGATATGAATATACTTTTCCAAATCTTGTCCGACACTTTGTTTAAGATTTGTAATGAAAGCAATCACATCGTGGTGAGTTTCTTTTTCAATTTCTTCAATTTTTTGGGCGGAAACTTTGGCAAGTTTTTTTATTTGTTCAATTTTGTCGGCGGGGAAATTCCCAAGTTCGGCTTGTGCTTCGCAAACGGCAAGTTCGACTTTTAGATAGTATTCGAACTTGTTTTGTAAATCCCAAATCGGATTAATTTTACCTGTAGAATATCTTTCAATCATATAAAAAGAATATTCTAAAATAGACTTTTTTTCAAGTTTTATATTTATTAGAACCGGTACATGGGGTTGAAATTTTTTGAGACATGGTATATAATAAGAATGTTAATATAAAAAACGGAGGTTACTTATGAAGAAATTGTTCACCCGAGCAGGGG
>JAFUZZ010000107.1 GCA_017476325.1 bacterium
CTGCTCGGGTCAATAAATTTTTCATGTTTCTTCTCCTTATCTTTGTCTGATACTCTCAGGATACAGATCCTGAAATAAATTCAGGATGACGTGTGCTGTTTCCGTCCGTCACCCTGAACTTGATTCAGGGTCTGTTTTATTCCTGACATTATAATTATAACCCATGTCTCAAAAAACTTCAACCCCCTGTGCTAGTTCAATACATAATAAAAAAGGAACTCTAATCGAATTCCCGGAATAAGTGTGTAAGTATAGTAAGTATAAGAATAAGGTATAAAATATTTTTATGCTTGTTTGTTTTCCAATGCTAAATTTGAAACACTAACAAGTTTTCCGAAGGTTGATAATTTACCAACTTCAGGTTTGAATTCTTTTTGTTCTGCAACAGGCATTGCAACTTGTCCTGTAACATCTGCCATTGCTGCTCTTGATGCTTGTGCGTTTAAATATCTCAAGCTGTTCAATGTGTTTTGGTTCAAACGAATGTTGATACCTGAATTAATCATTGCTATATTTGAAGCTTGTGCTGCATCAACTCTTGAACCGTATAAATCTGTGCCTTGTGTTCCTCTATTGAATTTTGATAGGTCAAAGTTATCAAGAGCGTTTGATTTTTCTGATGCTCTGTTGAAAATCTTGCCTGTAACTTCTTTTATAGAATTTACATCAATAGAAGATATTTGATTATAAGAAACTCCTATACCCATTGATTTTCTTTCCTTTTCCCTATACCCATTTGTAACTCTCGTTACATGTTTATAATCGACACTATTGCATGAAATCTTTAATTTTTTGGGTTAGCTTGTTAACAAATCTTAACAAAGATAAAAACCTGATAAAAATAATAGTTTCAAACCCAAAAACAAAAGAGAGTAACCAAAGCCACTCTCTTTTGTTTTTATTAAGTCATAATTAAGTAATAAAATTCCCGCTATATTTATGTTTTAAATCATTAATCTGCTGACCGATTCCATGCAAATCATTAAACATTTCTTGTACATTTCTTCTCGTATCATCATCCAAAGATGACAAATCACAGTTTGGTACTTTTCCACCCTTGACATCAAACTTGAACAATTTGGTTTTATCAAAATCAATGCCCAATTCGTCTAATTTATTCATCAAAGATTGTTTTGTAGTTTGTTGCAAATCTTGTAAATCGCTCATCTTTGTTTGATATTCTATTGTTTTGGCTTTTATATCTATATCCTGATCGCCATGAACAGATTTTGACTCTGTGGTTTCAGTATTAAGACGTCCAAAACTTTCAACAGATGTGTTAATAACACTTGGAGCGGTTGATGTTGGCGTAGAAGAAGAAAGCACCGTTTCACCATCCGGCAATGGAGGCTTAGCATCCTGCACATTAACATTATCCGGAATACCTTGTTCCGAAACATTAAATGTTCCCGTTTTTGAATAGTTCTCCAAATTTTTTAAATCCAAAGGATTAACTCCAAACCCATCACCTGTTTTATCAGTTGCATCGGTTGGTTGTTGTTGTGAATCTTTTTTTATATCTATATCATCACCCATATCCTCAGCTTGTTGCAGAGCTGTTTCCATTGCTAACATTGCTGCTTTTTCGGCATTTTTTTGTTCCGTTAAAATCTCTTCAAAATTTTCAGGAATTGTTCCATCTGCTTTTAGAGCATCCAAATGGGCTTGAGCATTTTTGATTGTACTATTATTGCTAACTACATTTCTGGCTAAATTTTGTAATTCCCGCCAAGAGTCATTATCTATTGATGACAAATCAAGTTTATTAAATGCACTCATAGTAAGATCATTATTGATACTATCTGCATCATAAGTTATACCAAGACTATCCAGTTTATCAATTAATTTTTGTTTATTTCCCTCAAACTGACTTTTGGCAAGTGAAATATTAGCAACATCGGCTTCTGCTTTTAGTTTTTCTTCAAATTTTTTCTCTTCTTCTGTCATGGGCGGAAGATTTTGATTGGAAGAACCACGTATTTCCGTTTTTGAATTGTCCTCCAAATTTTTTAAACCCAAAGGATTAACTCCAAACCCATCACCTGTTTTATTAAGTTTGCTTTCAAATCCGGAATAAACATCCTCTTTTTTATTACCACCCTCTATTTTTGATGATGAAAGAGGCGAAACATTTTTGTGGATTTGAACATCACTTCCAATATTCATGCTCATAAACAGACTCCTTGTTTTACTAACAGTGGGTCTATCGACATGCTTTCAGCGTGACTTTATACGTCCCCTTCTATTCTATTCTATTCTATTAGGGATTATAACTGGATTTGAGCCAATTTGAAATTCAAATTTACAAATCTTTACATTTGCGTTTTTATGAAGATTTATTACAAAAATTATATATTTGCAACCTTAAATATTACTCAAATATTCGATTTTATCGGGGCTAAAAACCATTTTGCGCAACTGCTCATTGTAGTATGCGTAGGCATCTGCCTCGTTAGCCTCTTTAAGCGCTTGCAAAAATTTCGTGTATCCGGCAAAAACGTAATTCGACATTTCAACATCTATTCCGCTTTCGAGAATAGTTTTAACCGCATCGTCAGGGTTTGGAAGTTCAAGAGTTTTCCCGCTTAATTCGTATATGTAGCCAACTTCTCTGCCAACGATTTCTTTATTTTCTTCAAACTGCAAACTGTGCATATACAGTGCCACAGCAAGATTTAATTCCTTTTGTTCGCAGTAGCAATAACCAAGCCCTCTTAGCGCTCGTGCAAGAGTAGCAGGAGTTTTTGCATATTTTAGAGCACTCATTGCAAGCGGAAGAAAATTGTCCCACTGCGCATTTCTCTTATAAATCTCGGCAAGTTCCAAGTATGTTCCGGCAGAAACAGGGTTCCAACGCAAAGATTTTACAAGAGCCTCTTGGGCATGTTCAATGTCACCCAGTTCCTCATGAACATAACCCAACAAATGATACATGCGTGAGTATGCAGGGTTTAGCGGGTTAACATTTGCTGTATTTTCAGCATGGGCATTTTCAATTAACTTTGTAAAAAATTCTATATTATCACTAAACGAATAAAACTCGTCTGTTTCAGTATTTTCAAGCGTTTGACCTTGTTCAAACTGCTCGGTAAGCGGTTTTAAAATATTTAATGCTTTATCAAACTTTTTATCATTAATCAAATCAATTACTTGCTGCACTGCCTCATCAGCATGCAATAATGCTTTTTCCTGTTCAAATTCCGCAAAACCCATAATCTTCTCCTAAATTTTTTTATATATTAACATAAAAAACTAAGAACGGTAAAATAATTATTCAAACAGACTCATAAAATTAAATTCTGAGGTTCGAGTTGATTTTTGAGCAAAATTTTGTTTGAGAATATTGTCCGACAGTTTCACGGCAAGTCCCTGATAACTTTGTGCAATGTTTGAATCAGGCTGCATAATACTTACCGGAATACCCTTGTTTATCGAGGACATAATCGCAAAATAATTGTTTGGAATTTTCCAATAAACATCTCTGTTTAATACACTTTCAACGTCATCAACTTTAATCTCATCATTTTCCATAAATCGGTTTAGAACGATTTGTGTTTTATTTGCGTCATAACCAAGTTTATCAAAAATATCAAGGCATCTTTGACAGTTTCTTATTGCGGGCAGATTTACCATTGTTACAAGTAAAATCAGGTCCGAATTGTCTAAAGCGGCAATAGTTTTTTTATCAAAATTTGGACTTATGTCAATAACGATGTAAGAAAAAGTTTCTCTGAGTAATTTTATTAAGTTTGTGATTTGCTCAGGTGTAATTTGTTTTGCTTTTTCCAGGCTCGGCGGCTCTGCCAAAACGTATAGGTTTGTATCCTTGTAACATTCAAGGGTATTGAGCATAAATTCCGGGTTCATTTTCGCCAAATTATTCACGGTATAAGAAACATCAAACGACGGAACAATGTCTAAAAACGTTGTAATATCACCCATCTGCAGGTTTAAATCTACAAGAGCGATTTTTTCTTTTGTAATATTAGCAAGTTCTAAAGCGGTATTTACGGCAACAGATGTTTTGCCGATTCCGCCTTTGTTTGAAAAAACAGTAATTACGCGGCTTTTTTTCTCTTTAGTAACAATATTTTGATTTTTTAATTTCAAAATTGTGTTCAAAAAATCATCTTTTATAATCGGATAATTTACGATTTCGCGGATACCGGTTCTCATAACCTTAATTACGGTGTTTGCGGAATAGTCATCAGAAAGTGCAATTATCTTGCAATTTTTGTGAACCGCCAAAATTTTGGAAACTATATTCAAGATATAATCCGTTTTTTCGGATATATTAACTATTACTATCTCCGGGCGCTCTTTTAGAATTTTTTCCTGCAAGGTTTTAATATCGTCGGAAAAATCGCTCACGGTTAAAAAATCAAGGGCTTGAAGATATGTTTTTATTAATTCATACCCCTGATAGTCAAAATTTATTAAAACTGTATTAAGTTTCTCCGTCATAAGATAATATTATCACAGAAAAAATATCTTATCAATTATGGGAGTATCTTAAAATATTACATAAAAAAGTATAATATAATAAAAGCTTTAGTCATCCTCTCTTTGTTTATGCTAAAATTATATTATGGAAAAAAGAAAACTCGGAGCATTTATCGTCCCGACAGGAATCGGAGCATCGGTTGGCGGATATGCCGGTGATGCAAGCGGTTGGGCAAGAAAATTCGCAAAACATTTTGATTTAATCGTTAATCCGAACGTCGTTAATGCCGGCGGGTTTTCAGGAATTACGCAAAACATGTTGTATGTTGAGGGTTACTCACTTGATGAATTTTTTAGGGGTAATCTTAATCTTGTTCCATCATCCGAAAATAAAGTCGGTATCGTTTTTGACAAAGGAATATCTCAAGATGTTCTCAACATTCACATTAACACTCTTAACGCCGTAAAAACAGTATATGGTATTGATGTCATTTACGAAATTACCGACGAAAATGTCGGAGTCGATTTTTATGTCGAAAACTGCGGAATTTCAACAGGTTGCGTAAAAAACATAAAAACAATATTGCATACAGCCAAAAAACTCCAAAACAAAGGTGCCAACGCCATTGCAATCGTTTGCAAGTTTAAAGATGACGATGAAAATGAAGATTATGATAACGGTCTCGGTGTTGACCCGATTGGCGGCGTTGAGGCGATAATTTCACATTACATTTCTAAAGAAATGAAGCTTCCGGCAGCACATGCTCCCGCTTTTGAAAACTATTCCGTTTCAACAAAAATAGTTAGCCCAAAATCCGCATCAGAATATATTACTCCGACATTTCTGCCTTGTATTCTGCTTGGACTCTCTCAGGCTCCGCAATTTTCCACTTCTTGCGGAATTTCAACAGACAATTTGGATTTTTTAATCATGCCTTATGATGCTTTGGGTTCAATTCCGGTGTTTGAGGCATTAAAGAGGAATATCAAAGTTTTTGCGGTTAAGGAAAATAAAACCGTTCTTGACGTTACTAAAGAAAAATTACATCTTGATGATATAATTATTGTTGAAAACTACAAGGAATGTTTGGAGCGGTTGAAACAATGAGTGTGAGTTTTTTTTACGGAGATGAAGAGTTTTTAATGGAGCGGGAAATAAATTCTCTTAGAGAAAAACTGCTTGATAAGAATTTTTCCGCAATGAACTATAAATATATAAAAAATCCAAATTATCAAGATTTTATTTCGTTTTTAATGACACAGCCCATGATGTTTGGCGCACAAATGATTGTTATTGATATTGAAAATTTTTTCGGAAACATTACATTTGAAGATTATCAAATTAACGAAATTAAAGCTGCGCTTGAAAATATTTCTCCGTCTTTGCATATAATTTTAACCTTGGTTTTTGAACGGAATTCCAAACGCAAGCCGGATTCAAGAAAGAAAATTTATAAAGTTATTTCATCATGCGCCAAAATGCAGGAATTTGCGACGATTCCGTTATACAAAACGGATGATTTTGTTAATTTTGTAAACAAAGAGGGGAAAAAACAGGGGATAACTTTTGAAAAACCCGCAGCACTAAAGTTGATAGAACAAGTGGGGAACAATCTTAGGGAACTTTCTAAAGAAACAGAAAAACTCGTTTTGATAGCTTATCCAAAAAATAAAATTACGGAACAAATGGTTAAAGATATATGTATCACAAACGATGACTTATTGTCTTTGACTGACAAACTTTTGGTTGGCAAAAAAGCGTCTGCATTAAAAGAGTTTCGAAAGCTTTGTGACAAACAATTTCCGCTGATATTACTTTCGGCAATACAAACCAATTTGCGCAGAGCCATAATTATAAAACTAAACGAAAAAATTTTACCGACATCGGAAATCGCAAAGATGACAGGTTTTACGGATTTTCTTGTTCAGTTGCAACAAAAAAAATTAAAATCCGCAGATTTAAAAGAATTAGTAAAATTAAAAAGAAATTTTGCAAAAGCCGAATACAACATCAAAAGCGGAAAAGCTCTCGATGTACAGGCTGAAATAGAACTTGCATTTTATTAAAAAATCTTTACAGGGTGCTTTATACAACCCGCAAAATATTGTCTAAATCCAAATAATACCTTTAGCCAAAGCCATGACCACGGCGTCAACTCTTCTTGAAACACCGAGTTTTTCGAAAATGGATTTGCAATGCGCTTTGACCGTATTTTCACTTATTAAAAGCTCCTTCGCTATTTCATGGTTCGTCTTGCCCTGCACC
>JAFUZZ010000108.1 GCA_017476325.1 bacterium
GGTGCAGGGCAAGACGAACCATGAAATAGCGAAGGAGCTTTTAATAAGTGAAAATACGGTCAAAGCGCATTGCAAATCCATTTTCGAAAAACTCGGTGTTTCAAGAAGAGTTGACGCCGTGGTCATGGCTTTGGCTAAAGGCATTATTTGGATTTAGACAATATTTTGCGGGTTGTATAAAAGTTCGGCTTCGCCACCTGTTCTTTATTTCGGTATATTAAGGTATTAATATACCCCCTGTTGTTTTGGTGCAATATTTTTTAAAATCTTATGTTATAATAAACCTATGAAGATTTTAGGAATAGATCCGGGAATGGCAATCGTTGGCTACAGCGTACTTGATTTTGACGGTGCTGATTTTGCACTGCTTCATTCCGGTTCAATAAAAACAGATGCCTCTTTATCCGATTCGAAACGGCTTTTGGAAATCTTTAACGACATGTGTACAATAATTGAGCGCTATAAACCGGACATTGCTTCTGTTGAAAAATTATTCTTTTTTAAAAATCAAAAAACAATTATTCCTGTTGCAGAGGCTCGAGGAGTGATTATGACCGCTCTTGAAAAGTACTCTGTTCCGTCTTTTGAATATACTCCCATGGAAGTCAAACAAACACTTACAGGTTACGGAAGAGCAGAAAAAAAAGAGGTTGAACAAATGGTTAAACTTACGCTTAATGTCCAAACTCTTCCAAAATTAGATGATACAATAGATTCTATGGCAATCGCAATTTGCCATACAAGACAACACAAGGAGATTTATGAGCAAGCTGTTAATTAAACAAATATCAATTTTGAGCGGTATTTTTGGCGCACTGTTTGGAGTTTTGAGTCTTATTCCCGTTATAAGAAACATTGCGTTTCTCGCCGTAATTCTTTTTATTGCTCCGATTATTATAATTTATTTTAAAAAATTTAATATTTTGCAAGAGGTTTCAAGCCAATGGGGAATGATTATAGGGACAATTTCGGGCATAATTTCGATAATAGCGTTTATGCTTTCATTCACCCCGTTAGATCTGCTTTTGAGTCTGTTTATTAAAGATGGTTATATCGCCTGGATTGCCTCTTTTATAAAAAATGCCGGATTTTTTAATTATATAATGATATTGTTCTTTTTATGTATCTTAAACGGAATTACAAACGCTTTTTCGGGGCTTACAACAGCCTATGTATACGATTTTTTGAAAAATGTAAAAGAATAGAGGAAAGGTAAAAATGGAAAAAACAATACAATGGGTTAACAATGTATCAAGAATGGTTGATCAAACAGTTATACCGTACGAGTTTAAGTATGTGGATATTAAAACAGGACAGGAAATGTTTGATGCAATCAAAACAATGATTGTCCGCGGAGCACCTGCTATCGGTATTGCCGGTGCGCACGGGGTTTGTCTTTTTGCACAGGAATTGGCAAGTCTAAATTTAAGTCGGGACGAATTTGTAGCTAAATTAACAGAAAAGGCAAATTATCTTGTAACCTCCCGTCCGACTGCAGTAAATCTTCGTTGGGCAGTAGAAAAACAAATTGAAGTTATAAAAAATTCACAATCCGATATTTCGGGTATTATAAAAGAATTAATCGAAAACGGGATAAAACTGGAAAATGAGGATATTGAAATAAATAAAAGAATTGGTGACTACGGAGCGGAAGTTGTTCCAAAAGGTGCGACAATTTTAACACACTGTAATGCAGGCGCTCTTGCAACCGTTGGTTACGGAACAGCTCTCGGGGTTGTTCGTTCTGCGTTTGCAAAAGACAAAAGCATTCAAGTATTTGCCGATGAAACCCGACCGCGCCAGCAAGGTGCAAGAATCACCACTTTTGAACTTGTTATGGATAAAATTCCTGTAACATTAATTACGGATGGAATGTGCTCATATTTTATGAAAAAGGGTATGATTGATATGGTAGTTGTCGGTGCGGACAGAATTGCGGCAAATGGTGATACAGCGAATAAAATAGGTACCTACACAGTCGCGATTGCCGCAAAATACCACAACGTACCGTTTTATATTGCGGCCCCTTTATCAACGATTGATACGAGAATTAAGACGGGGGATGAAATTAAAATTGAAGAACGTTCTCACGAAGAAGTTACACACATAAACGGAAAACGTATATGTGCTGAGGGTGTAAATATTATTAACCCGGGTTTTGACGTTACTCCGCATGAATTAATAGCGGGAATTATTACCGAATACGGAATTTTGCGTCCAAACTATAACGACTCCATTGCAAGGGCGTTTGAACAAAAGTAGTTGGGTATTGCCCAACAAGATGTTATTGGATTTTAAATTTGGGGTTGAAAAATTTAGAACATGGTTTATAATGATAATGTCAGGAATAGAACAGATGCTGAAATAAATTCAGCATGACGATACACTGTCATCCTGAACTCGGTTCAGGATCTGTATCTTGAGCGTATTATAAAAAACAAAGGAGAAGAAACATGAAACAATTAATGACCCGAGCAGGGGGGGGGGGCGTTAGGTCTCAATCGTAGTAAAGACGCGGATTTAGGTCTTAAAAATTTTGGGTGGGCGTCAAAAAACA
>JAFUZZ010000109.1 GCA_017476325.1 bacterium
GCGGATTTAGGTCTTGAAAATTTTAATGAGGCGTCAAAAGCCCGTCATTTAAAGTCCACATTGGATGCGCAACATGTTCTACAATGTCATTGCGAGGAGTGCGTCAGCACGACGTCGCAATCTTATGACATAGAATCGCGACGGCATTCACATACGTTCAGCCTCGCGATGACATGTATAGAGGACAAAAGCGAACGTAGCGGACTTTATTCCGATTCCGCATTGGATGCAAAAAGTAGCCCTCACCCCTGCCCTCTCCCAGAGGGCGAGGGGGAAAGAGTATTATCCTTCTCCCCAAGGGAGAAGGTGCCCGAAGGGCGGATGAGGGGCTTCACCCTCGCCGAAGTCCTAATCACACTCGGCATTATCGGTGTGGTCGCAGCACTCACAATCCCGACTTTGATGCAAAAAACTAACAGAAATGAAATCCTATCAAAATTTAAAAAATGCTATAGCACGTTAGCAAATGCTTATTCATTGGCTTATGCTCATAACGGTTCTCCTGAAAAATTGAATTTAAAATATGATCAATCTTCAGAAGATGCTACTATCATTGCGGATTATTTAAAGCCTTATTTGAACATTACTAAAGATTGCGGAATTAATGGTACAGGATGCGTAGGACAAGGATTTTATAAAAAATTTGACGGTTCCGAAAGAGGGGACTATTCTTCCAGTGAACAGTTTTATAAAATTCTTTTAAATGATGGTTCGGCTCTGCTCTTTAGAAGCAACAACGGCTCATCAGGAGATATATTACTATTTGTTGATATAAATGGTCCCAAAGCTCCTAACCAAGAAGCAGTAGATTTTTTCGCTTTTTGGTTATCAAAAGACGGAAAACTTGTTCCGCATAACACAGGAATTTGCGAAAAAGGAAACGTCGTTCATGCGGATTCCTGCTCAGCATATATCTTAAAATACGACAATTTAGATTATTTGGATTAATAATTGAAATATTAAAATAAAAAAGGATGGCAAATAATGAATTGAAACCCATCCTTTTTATTCGGCAATCAATTTTTCAGGAATTTCTTTTGCGGACGAAATTCCAAAATCTTTTAATTTTTCAGCCTCTTTAAAAATATTTATACGCGCAGGAGATTTAACTAACCTCTCAAGGGTGGAATCCGTCAAATCTTTAACATCACTGATTGAACGTTGGATTTTACACAATTCTTCGGCATGTTTTGCAACCGCATCGTACAATTTTGCCCCAGTCGCAATAATCTCATCCAAATTTTGTATCCTGTCATTTTCTTTCCAAATCCAGTCTATAAGGTTTATCACCGTAACCAGAGACACACTTCCGGTAATAACGACTTTGTTTTTGCGAGAAAGTTCGACAATTTCCATGCCCTCTTTTGTTGTATATAACAGGTTCACAATCGGCTCAATCGGAACATACATCAAAACAAACTCCGGCTGTCGTAATCCTTTTATGCTTTGATATTTTTTGTCCGCAAGTTCTTTAACCCTCGCTTTTACCGCAGAAAAAATCCTCTTGACCTTTTCTTCTTCATCATTACCGTCCAAATCCATTACAGATGACAAAATCGCCTTTGCATCAATAACAAGATTTCTGTTATCAGGCAAAAATATTTCGTAATCCGGTCTGACAATTTTGTCAGAAACCTTGTCGGTTTCTGTAGCTTCAACATTTTGACAAGAAAAATGTATCCCCTCTTGAAATCCTGATTTTTCTAAAATAGTTCTTGCCAAATCCTCACCATACCAACCTTTGACATTACGATTTTGAGTAAGAGCATCAGACAATGTTTGAGCGGTTTGAGAAAGTGTAACACTTTTTTCCGTAAGGTCATTTAGGCGTTGAGTCAATTCTCCGGTATTTTTCGCATGACTTTCTCTATATTGGCTTATCTCTTTTTTAAAATCTTCCAGTTGTTTATTCAATGGTTCCAACGTAACCTTTACCGCAGATTGATTTTTTTCCAAAAGTTCATTTTGTTCTTCATAAAGTTTTTTAGACGCTATTGCCGCAAACTCTTTTTTTACAAGTTCAAGAATTTCATCCTCAACTTTCATTTGATTTTTTTGCTGTTCAAAGGCAGCCTTTGATTTAGCAATTTCTTCACGCAGAGAAATATTCTCACTTTGAAGATTATTTTTTTCCCGGCAATATAAATCTTCCTTGGACATCTTTTTTGTAATTACAAAACCAACCAAAGCCCCAACAATAAAAATTAAACAGTAAAATAAAATATCCATCTGTACCCCCTAAAAAAATTATTACATAAAATAATGAATTATGGTAGAATAAAAATATGGACTATAAACACTACTTAAATTTATGTATAGAATATACAAACAAAGGGGATTTTGACGAGGCTCTTGTTGCAGTGGAAAAATCTATTGAATTAAATCCTGACAATGCGCTCTCATATTTTTCCAAAGCGATTGTTTACCATAATCTTGGACAGTTGCGCGCCGCATACGAAAATTACGACAAAGCAATCAAACTGGATGCAAAAATGATTGACGCGTATTACAACAAAGCACAAACAATTTTGGCTTTTGATAATCCGACGGACGGAGAATTGCAAGAGGCGCTTTCAGACCTTGAAAAATCCGTCGAACTTGACCCAAAATTTATTGACGCGCATTACTACAGCGCCATTGTTAAGAAGAAACTCAAAGATTACAAAGGCGCAATAGAGTCGTTGGATAAGGTTTTGGCAATTCAGCCTCAATCTCCTTATTCGCGTGCATTGAAGAAATTAATTCAACAAAAATATTTGTAAAACTAAGTTCCCAAATCAACCGTCGATGCCTGAATAACGTTTTGGA
>JAFUZZ010000110.1 GCA_017476325.1 bacterium
CAAAAGAGACCGCCTATTTCGCAAATTTTTGACGTAAGATATTAACACTAAAGCATGATGTTTCCAATCAAAAATTTGCCGGCGGTGCAGGAGCGCACCAATACAAAGGGTATCTTTCGCGTTTAATGTGGGCTTTAAATGACGGGCTTTTGACGCCCCGTTAAAATTTTTAAGACCTAAAACCGCGTCCTCACTGCCTTTGGAACCTAGTGCCCCCCCCCCCTAGTTGGGTCAATAAATTTTTCATAAAATACCTCCTGTTTTATTAATTACATTATAATTATAATCCATGTTTCTAAAAAATTCAACCCCCTTTTGGCAGTTCTGTAGGAGCAAAATAGAAATTTCCTCTTTTTAACAAATTTAAAATTTCCTCTTTTTGAAAAACAACGAGTTTGTTTTTCTCAAAGGATGTAAGGATTTAACATTAGAGATTTCTTTTCTGTCCATAATTTTAACTTCTTCCACAACACAGGTTTCCTCTGTGCTGTGTTGCTTTAACCTTATTCTATCTGTTATGTCAACGTACTTTAGATAGGTATCTTTGTATTTAATATACAACATTCCATCTAATCTTTCTTCCATAATAAATAAACAAGTAAAAAACGGCGGCTCATTCGAACCGCCGTCAAAATATTTACTATTCTTTATACAAAGATTAATCTTTCTTTTCGCTTGTAGGTATTCTCATTGCATAGAATGAACGGTAAACGAACACTAATGCAACAATTAAGAATACAACGCCTGCACATCTTGAATATGCACTAAATGCAGGTGCAATCGCAATTTCCATTGCCAACAAACCGAATAAAGTCGTAAATTTGATAATTGGGTTCATTGCTACTGATGATGTATCCTTGAACGGATCACCAACTGTATCGCCGACAACAGTTGCATCATGCAACGGTGTACCCTTTTCTTTCAAATCAACTTCTACGATTTTCTTTGCGTTATCCCAGCATCCGCCTGCGTTTGCCATAAATACGGCTTGGAACAAACCGAATACGGCAATGGCAATCAAGTAACTAACGAAGAATGATACAGGTTCGTTAGTGTTGCTTGGTGATGACAAGAACGCAAGTGCCAATGCAAATGAGAATAGTGCAATAAAGATATTGAACATACCCTTTTGAGCGTATTGTGTACAAATCTTTACTACTTCTTTTGAATTTGAAACAGCGGCTGATTGTTCTTCACTATCAAGTTTAATATTCTTTCTAATAAATTCAACTGCAGAATATGCACCTGTTGTTACAGCCTGCATTGATGCACCTGAGAACCAGTAAATTACCGCACCGCCTGCGATAAATCCTAACAATGTGTAAGGGTTAATCAGGTTTAAAATTTGTTCAGGTGCAATACCCAAAGCGTTTTGAATCAACAATATCAATGAGAAAATCATTGTTGTTGCCCCAACAACCGCTGTACCGATAAGTACAGGTTTTGATGTTGCTTTGAAGGTGTTTCCTGCGCCGTCGTTTTCTTCCAAATATTGTTTTGCGTTTTCAAAGTCAGGTTTAAAACCGTATTCTTTTTCAATACTTGCCTCAACATCAGGAATGCTTTCAATCAATGATAATTCATAAACTGATTGAGCGTTATCTGTTACAGGACCGTAAGAGTCAACTGCAATAGTAATAGGACCCATTCCTAAGAAACCGAAAGCCACAAGCCCAAAAGCAAATACTGACGGATAAACCATCAAATCTGCAGGAATGTATCCGCTTGCAACGTAAGCAAGACCCATTAACACAACAATTACAAGTCCAATCCAGAAACCTGAGAAATTACCGGCAACAATACCTGAAAGGATTGTCAAAGATGAACCGCCTTCTCTTGATGCTGTTACGACTTCACAAGTGTGTTTTGCTTTTGGTGATGTAAATACTTTTGTTGCCTCAGGAATTAACGCAGCACCCAATGTACCGCAAGAAATAATTGAGGCCAATACTAACCAAAGGTTAGGTGATGCAACATCTTTCAACAAAGCATGGCTTACACAGAAAGTCATTGCGATTGAAAGGATTGATGCAATCCATACAAGGTTGGTCAACGGAAGTTCGAAATCGAACTTTTTAGTTGACTTTGCCCAAATGGAAGTTACGATGTTGTTGCAATAGTATGCGACAACTGATGTGATAATCATTAAGAATCTCATAACGAAAATCCATGCCAACAATGCAACTTGGTTTTCTGCGCCCATAACACCCAAAAGAATGAATGAAACAAGAGCAACCCCTGTTACACCGTAAGTTTCGAAACCGTCGGCAGTAGGTCCGATAGAATCGCCTGCGTTGTCACCTGTACAGTCAGCGATAACACCAGGGTTTCTAGGGTCATCTTCTTTAATACCGAATTGAATTTTCATCAAATCGGAGCCGATGTCGGCGATTTTTGTAAAGATACCACCTGCCACACGAAGAGCAGACGCACCAAGAGATTCACCGATAGCAAAACCGATGAAACATGCTCCGGCAATTTCTCCCGGAACGAATAACAGGATGATTAACATCATGATTAATTCAACAGATACCAAAAGCACCCCGATTGACATTCCTGCTTTTAGAGGAATGTTCAAGATGTTTAGAGGGTTTCCTTTTAGTGCTGTGAATGCGGTTCTTGAGTTTGCAAGGGTATTCATTCTGATACCGAACCAGGCAACGGAGTAAGAACCTAAAATCCCGATTACAGACCATGCCAGGATGATAAGAACGCTTTTTGCGCCCATTCCTGAAAGCACACCGAAGTAGTAAGCAATACACAAACCGATTAACACTTCAAGAACAAGTAAAAATTTACCTTGTTGAACGAGGTAAGTTTTACAAGTTTCGAAAATTGTGTTACCAACGTTTGCCATCGCTTCGTGAACTTCGATTTGTCTGACTTTCAAAAATTCGATAAGTCCAAAAATTACACCAAGAATTGATACTCCAAGACCGATTAACAATAAGTTATAGCCTTGAGTAGAAATTGCTTGAATGTTTGGAACTACCAAGTCAGCCTCTCCCGCAAAAGCAGGAGCAGCAAAACAGAACAATGACAAAAGCATAGCGCTTAATGTCTTGCAAAATTTGTTTTCCATAATTCTCTCCTTCACTAAAACGTTACAAATTCTACACGCTTAATTATACTCGAAAAAATAAATTACGCAAGAGTTGTAACTTTTAGTCACATTTTGTAATAGGGGCTTGAAGTTTTTTGAGACATGGTATATAATAATAAGGTAATTAATAAAACGGAGGATAAACTTATGAACAACTTTTTAACCCGAGCAGGGGGG
>JAFUZZ010000011.1 GCA_017476325.1 bacterium
TAACGTCCCCCTCCCCTACTCGGGTTAAAAAGTTTTTCATAAGTTTATCCTCCAATTTGTTGGTTACTCCATTATTATATAACATGTTTCTAAATTCCGCAACCCCATGTTTAAACAACATATTTAAAATACCTTTTTTCTTTCCAAAAAGAAAAGGGGCGATGCCGCCCCGTTGGAATTAAGAATAGCTGGAAGTATGAAAAAGATTTAATTATATTAAACATGTATTTTTACTTTTTTACAATTACCCTTTAGGGTAGTTTTCTCGCACCATGTGTCTAATTCTTTAATATTATAATAATTAGTGTTATTTTTACGCTTATTTTTCTTTTTGCCTGGAATTTTTAAATATTTACCATAAAAAATTTTTTACTCAAAAATAATATTTATTTATATCTTTATTAATTCTTTATTTAGTGTTTTTTATACAATTAATGCTCAAATTTAATAATGGAACACATTACAGCCTAATTAACAAATTTTAACAAAAGGGGTTGACAAATTAATCAAAATGGTTTATATTAAAAATGTCGATATAAAGTGTAATAAAAACACTTTAAGAAAAAGAAGAGAAAGAAAAATATTTACACCAAGGAGGTGTTCAAAAATGAGAATTTACCCTATTAACCAATCACCAATTATGTTCAGAGGTTCAAACCAAACTCAACAAAATCATGTTATGAAACGTTATTGCGAACCAAGAACAGGTGCTTATTACTACTACGATGCAACCCAATTTGAAAAAGAAAATTCACAAAATACAATTTCAAATTTCTTCAAAAATTTAAAAAATAAATTTAACAATTTGTCCAAAGACATGAGTGATACATTTATCCGCACAAACTCCGACAACGCTGATGCAGATGACGTTCTTTGGTTATAAACCTTTGCACAGTGTTATTAATATATCGGGACTGAATGATTTTACGCTTTTAATTTTATAATTAAAAGCATTTTTTATATATAGTTGTTTTTGCCCTGCATACGCACTTTTTCCGTCATTATCGCAAAGAATTTTAGGTGCAATAAATTGATATATTTTATCCGCAAAATTTTTCCCGATAATCTCTCCGTTAAAAGTCCCTCCGCTTTCAACAAGAATGCTCATAACCCCTTTTGAATACAGCTTTGTGAGTAAATCCTCAATATCAATTTTATTATTTTTTGTTTTACACTTAATAATTTCAATATGAGGTGGAAATACATTTTTCATCGGTAAATTTTCATCAACGGCAATGTATACTTTTTCTTTTGGATTTGAGTATATTTTTGCGTTTATATCGGTTTTTAGAGTTCTGTCAACAACAATTTTGATTAAATTTTTTGAATTCTTCAAACGGCAATTCATGGACGGATTATCGGCAATTACAGTAGCACTTGTGGTCAAAATTGCATCGTATTTATTTCTTATTTTTTGCACTTCATGCCGGGATTTTTCCGAGGTAATCCACTTAGAATCCCCTGTCGATGTTGAAATTTTACCATCAAGCGTTGTTGCGCATTTTATAGCAACGAACGGTTTATTTTCTTTCATGTTTTTAATAAAAACTTCGTTTAAATCTTTTGCCTCTTTTTCTAAAACGTTTTCAATGACTTCTACTCCTGCGTTTTTAAGTTTCTTTATTCCGTTGCCGGCAACAATGGGATTAACATCGCGCATTGCAATAACCACGCGTTTAATCCCCTTTTTTATAATTAAATCGGCACAGGGCGGAGTTTTTCCGAAATGCGAACATGGCTCAAGATTTACAATCAGAGTATGACCGGTTTCAATTTTAGATAGGGCATCGGCTTCAGCATGTTTTTCACCGCATTTTTTATGGTATCCGGTTGAAATTTCGTTGCCGTTTTCGTCAAGAACAACGCACCCGACCATCGGATTTGGGGATGTTTTACCTTCAGCTTTAAGGGCAAGTTTAAGGCATTTTTTCATTTGTTTTTCAAAATTCATTTTAATTCCACCTTGTATGCTGCGTTGTTTTTTATTTGATTA
>JAFUZZ010000111.1 GCA_017476325.1 bacterium
ATCCTCCATTTTGTTGGTTACTCCATTATTATATAACATGTCTCTAAAAACTTCAACCCCCTGTGCAAGTTCAAACACATGATAGACAAAAGGAGTCTAATATGATAGCACACACAGCCCGATTTTTTCGAGTGAATAAATCGAGTAAGTTGGGAAAAACAAGAGTCGAAAAATTCGAAAAAGGCTGTTTCTGTTGGCCCCCATCATGGAATTAGCGAGAACAATACTTAATCAGGTTTACACAACCAACCCGCCATCAACGGCAAGAACCTGTCCTGTTACATACTCAGCATCTTCAATCAGGAATTTTACCGCTTTTGCGATATCTTCAGGTTGTCCCAGACGTCTTAGAGGAATGTGTTCTTCCACTCCGTCGAGTTTTAAATCTTTTGTCATGTCTGTTTGAATAAATCCCGGCGCAACAGCATTAACTCGAATGTTTCTTGAACCAAGTTCTTTTGCCAAAGCTTTTGTAAAACCTATTAAACCCGCTTTTGCAGCCGCATAGTTTGCTTGTCCTGCGTTACCGTATATGCCTACAATACTTGACATATTAACAATAGCACCATGACGTTGTTTAATCATTAATTTTGCAACAAAATTTGTTACATTATAAGCACTGTTTAGGTTTGTATTGATTACGGCATTCCAGTTTTCGGAATTCATTCGCATGAAAAGCCCGTCTCGTGTTATACCTGCGTTATTAACAAGTGCGTCGAGTTTTCCGTATGTTTCAATTATTTCGGATATTCCGGCACTTACGGCATCAGCGTCCGTTACGTCAAATCTGAACGCTTTGGAGTTACTTCCAAGTGTTTTTAATTCTTCAACTGTTTGATTTGCGGCATCAACATTTCCTACATAGTTGATTATTACGTCATAGCCGGCTTTTGCAAGTTCAAGTGCGCATGCTTTTCCGATACCGCGTGATCCGCCTGTAATTAATACTGTTTTTTTATCTGTCATTTTTGTCCTGCTCTCTTATTAATTTACTAACTTCTTCAACTGTTTGCAAATCGTAAACATTATATATGTTTACTTCTTTGCTGATTTTCTTTATTAATCCTGCCAAAACTTTACCGTTTCCGATTTCAACAAATGTATCAACTCCGTTTTCTATCATTTTTTGAACGGATTGAGTCCAATAAACTGATGAATATATTTGTCGAGGCATTTTTTCTCTAAACTCTTCTGATTTAGTCGTAGATTTTGCATCCACATTTGTAACAACAGGAATTTTGGCGTCGTTAATTTCAATTTTATCCAAGCCGTTTGAGAATTCCTCGCTTGCTTCTTTCATCATTTTTGAGTGGAATGCGCCCGAAACGGGAAGTGTTAATGCTCTTTTAGCACCTGCCTGTGATAAAAGATTTTTCGCCTCCTCAACAGCATCTTCTTCACCTGTTATTACAACCTGTCCCGGACAGTTGTAGTTTGCTACATCAACGTAGCCGCTTGTAACCTTTACTAAAATATCTTTGACTTGTTCGTCACTTAAACCTATAATTGCCGCCATACTTCCGCCCTTAACTTTTGACATTGCATCCGCTCTTTTTTGAATAAGTTTTAATGTGGTTTCAATAGAAAGCGCGCCTGATTCGTACAATGCCGCATATTCTCCGAGACTGTGTCCGGCAACGTAGTCGGGTGTAACTCCTGATATTTGTTTAAGTGTTTCTAATAGCGCAAGTGATGTTGTCAAAATTGCGGGTTGAGTATTTTGGGTTTGTTTTAATTCTTCTTCGGGGCCGTTAAAACATATTTCAGAAATTTTGCGACCCAAAATTTCGTCTGCTTTTTCATAAACTTTTTTGGCACAATCATAGTTATTAAAAACATCCAAACCCATGCCAACTGATTGAGAACCTTGACCCGGGAACACAAATGCAATTTTACCCATAAAATTAACCTTTCTTTTAAAATACGCAGGGGGGACTAAAAAGTAGTTTATCATTGCGAGGAGTTAAACAACGAAGCAATCCTAATCGCATTATATACAGAGATTTCAACGCCGACAAGTCGGCTCGCAATGACGACAAATATGACTTTTAGTCATCATCGTACATTTTATTTTATCTGCCTATGCATTCGGCAATTTTTTTATTTACGCCTGTTTCAACAGCCTCTTTTGCGACTTTAACCGCACGTTTAATCGCATACGCTTTTGAGCGTCCGTGAGAGATTACTGTTATTCCTTTAACGCCAAGTAACAATGCTCCGCCAAATTCCTCATAATTAATACGTTTATAAATTCTTTTCATAAACGGTTTTGCAATTAATCCGGCAATCTGAGCGAGCGGATCGCTTTTAAATTCTCGTTTAAGCATTTTAAACAACATGGAAGAAGTTCCCTCTGTTATTTTTAAGGCAACGTTGCCGACAAAACCGTCGCATACAACAACATTACAAACCCCGGAGAAGATTTCTTTACCCTCAATGTTTCCTATAAACTCAAGTTTGTGCTGATTTTCTTCCAAAAGTTTATAAGTTTTTTGAGCAAGTTCGTTACCTTTACCTGCCTCTTCGCCAATATTAAGAACACCGACTCTCGGAGTTTCAATGCTTAAAACATTTTTTGCAAAAGTTGTTCCCATGATTGCAAACTGATAGAGCATTTCAGGTGTACAGTTACTATTTGCACCGGCATCAATAATGACAACAGGCTTTTGCATAGTTGGCAAAGTTACGGCAATAGCAGGTCGGTCAATTCCCGGTAATCTTCCGAGACCGAACAAACTTGACGCCATTGCTGCACCTGTCGAGCCTGCTGCTGTGCAGGGCGATCGGCGCGGTCTTTTGCAACTTCGACAAGCACACCGAACGCGTTATGGACTCTTACGACCGCTGGACTCACCCGCTCTACGTGCTGTTCTTCGTAATTTCCGGCGCGGGACTTAACGTGAAGATAATTCTGTCGGTCGGAGTCGTCGGGCTTATCTATCTCGTCGTCCGCTCGGTAGGGAAATACATCGGCGCGTATATCGGCGAAACGATCGGAAAAGCTCAGCCGAAGGTAAGAAAATATCTCGGCTTGACGCTTCTGCCGCAAGCGGGCGTCGCTATAGGTATGGCGCAGATAAT
>JAFUZZ010000012.1 GCA_017476325.1 bacterium
ATCTTTTGCTTAGAATATCACACGATATGAAATTGATGCCGACAGAAAAGTATGCGGTTACTATTGCGACAGGTAACAATATCGAAAGTGTTTAATTTAATCCGTGATTGGAAAAGAGCATACAATCAATACGGACAATGGTCGTTGGACAATTTATTTTTACTTTTGACAATAATTGTTGTCCTTTATTTTTATTCAAAATTAGTATTCTAAAATTTTGTAATAAGATTGCCCCTGCAAAATATTTGTTATAGAATTATCTTATGTTTAGTATAGAAGAAATTATTAATGCTACAAAAGCAAATGTCTTAAAAAAAGAATTAGATAAAGGAAGTTTTGAAATATCCACCGATACAAGAACTATCGGAGAGGGTCAAATCTATTTGCCGTTAAAAGGTCCTAATTTTGACGGCGAAGATTTTATTCCTCAAGCCATTGATAACGGTGCGGCAGGATATTTTACAAAACGTGATTACATCTTGGAAAATTCAAAACTCGTCTTGCAAGTTTCAGACTGCTTGCGAGCATACTTGGATTTGGCAAAGTATTATAAAACAAAAATTAACCCAAAGACCATTGCAATTACGGGAAGTTCCGGCAAAACAACAACAAAAGAGATGATGGCATCGGTTATGAGTGAAGCTTTTAAAACTCATAAAACAGAAATGAATTTCAATAACGAAATCGGACTTTGCAAAACTATTCTCTCCATGCCTGAAGATACCGAAGTCCTGGTCTTGGAGATGGGTATGCGCGGTTTTGGAGAAATAGACTTTCTCTCAAGTTATGCAAATCCGGATGTTGCACTGATAACTAATGTCGGAACCGCTCACATAGGACGCCTTGGCTCGCGGGCAAATATCGCAAGAGCAAAATGCGAAATTAAAAATTACCTCAACGATAACGGAGTTTTTATCGCTCCAAATGACGAACTGATTAAAAATAACGTTCAAGACGGAATTTTTATTAATCCCGAAGATGCCGAAATTATCGAACGCAGAATAGGATTTACAGCATTTAACTATAAAGGATTCAGATATGAACTTAATATTGAGGGAGATTATAACGTTCAAAACGCTCTCGGTGTTATAGAGGCTGCAAAATTCTTGGGCATTAGTGAAGAAAAAATTGCGGACGGACTGCGAAAATTTACTCCCGTAGGTAACAGATGGGATGTTCGGGAAATTAAGGGCTATAAAATAATTAATGATAGCTATAACGCAAACCCCGATTCAATGCTGGCTGTTATTAAAACAGTGATGCAAAACTATGATAAACCAATCTTGTTTGTTTTAGGAAACATGGGAGAACTTGGCAAGGACGAGGTTTTGTATCATCAAAAAGTCGGAATATTTTTATCAGATAGCATTACCGACGGCGTTTCCGTTGTAACAGTCGGAGATTTGGCTCATGAAATTTCTGATGTTTTAAACAATATCGGAAAAACTTCGCCAAATTTTGAAACAAATGAAGATGCCGCAAAATATATTCTTGATAATGTTCCTGTTGGTACTACAATTATTTTGAAAGCATCTCACTCGATGCAGTTTGAAAAAATACTTGATTATTTAAAGAGGTAAAAATTTATGATAATGGTATTGGTTTCATTTTTGTTAGGACTCATAATTTGTCTGTTATTGGGAGTTCCTTACATTGATTTTTTAAAGAAAAAAATGTTTAATCAATCAATAAAGGATGTTGCACCCGAAACACATGCCAAAAAGCAAGGCACTCCGACAACGGGAGGCGTTTTTATAATTACCGCGATTATTGCAGCGTCAGTCATTGCTTTGATGCTTGCTCAAAAGTTTACAACTGTCGGATGTGTAATTTTAATTTCGCTTTTCTTTTATACTCTTGCCGGATTTCAAGACGATTATTTGAAAATTAAAGGAAAAACAAACGACGGATTGTCAGCGAAAGCAAAACTCGTAAGACAAATATTAATCGCACTTTTACCAACTTGTTACGTTATGCTTGCCGTTAACACTTCTGTTAACTTAGGTTCATTTTCAATAGATTTGGGATGGCTGTATCCTATATTGGCGGTGTTTATAATTACGGGAGCATCAAACGCGTATAACTTGACAGACGGGCTTGACGGACTTGCAGCCTCAACGGGAATTCCTGTTTTTGTTGTTTTTTCAATAATACTTCTTTCAAGCGGTTGTCCTGAGGGTGCAATTATATCCTCAGCAACAGCGGGGGCTTTGCTTGGATTTTTAAGATATAATAAATCAAAAGCACAAGTGTTTATGGGTGATACGGGTTCTTTGGCAATCGGCGGTCTTATGGGAACACTTGGTGTAATTGGCAAAATGGAATTTTTACTTGCAATTATTGCCGGAATTTTTATTTTAGAAACTTTGTCCGTTATTTTACAGGTAACATCTTTTAAATTAACGGGTAAAAAGATTTTTAAAATGACACCGTTTCACCATCATTATGAGTTAATGGGCTGGAGTGAAAACAGAATTGTTGCGTTTTTTACGGCAGTTTCAATGCTGTTCTCTCTTCTTGCGCTTTATTGTTTTTCATTGAATTTTTAAGAGGCAAATATGAATTGGTTTGAAAAAAAAGTTTTAATAATAGGCTTGGCAAAAAGCGGAATTTCTGCGGCAAAATACCTAAACGACAAAGGTGCGGATGTTTTCGTTACGGAATTTGCGGATAAGTCGAATGATCCTCAGGTAAAAGAACTTCAAGAGATTGGAATTAAGGTTGAAACCGGCGGACATACCGATGAATTTATTAACGAGTCATATCTTGCCGTTGCAAGTCCCGGAATTCCTATGTCAAGCGAAATTATGCAAAGACTTAAAGAAAAAAATATTCCCGTAATTTCCGAAATTCAACTTGCATATAAGGAGGCTAAAAAACCGTTTATTGCTATTACGGGAACAAACGGAAAAACAACTGTTACGATTTTGACATCCGAAATATTAAGCAGTGAATTTAAGGCTCCAGTGTGCGGTAATATTGGGGTTCCGCCAACTTCTTTATTAGGAGATGATAATGATTATTATGTTTGCGAAATTAGTTCTTTTCAAATGGAAACAACAAACGCTTTTCAGGCTCAAATTGCATGTTGGACAAATTTTACACCTGATCATATTTCTTTTCACGGAAGTTTGGAAAAATATTTTGATGCAAAAGCAAAATTATTTTTACCTCCCGCAACTCCCGCGTTTTCGGTAATTAACGGCAACGACCCTAAACTTTTGGAATTTTCTAAAAAATTAAAAAACGTATTTATTTTCGCTAAAGAAGTTGATGACGATTGTTGTTATATAAAAAATGATACGATTTATTTTAAACGCAGAGGTAAAGAAGAAGAAATTATCAAGGTTGGTGAATGCAAACTTGTCGGTCAACATAATTATGAGAATATTATGTGTGCGATTATTGTTGCAAAATTGATTGGAATTTCGAATGAAAATATTAAAAATGTAATTTCAAATTTTAAAGCTCCCGAACACAGGCTCGAATTTGTCAGAAACTATAACGGGACAGAGTTCTACAATGATTCAAAAGCAACAAATCCAGAAGCTGCAATCGTTGCAATAAAATCTTTTAACGACAAAAAAGTTGCACTAATTGCGGGGGGGCGTGACAAAAACACGGATTTGAAAGAATTTTGTGAAGAGATAAAAAAACATATCACGACGGTAATCCTAATCGGAGAGGCAACAGAGAGATTTTCACAAAATCTCAGAGAAAACGGGTTTGAAAATATAGTTATTGAAAAAACTCTTGAAAGTGCAACGGATAAAGCGATAGAACTCGGTCATGATATAGTTCTTTTATCACCGGCATGTGCAAGTTTTGATATGTTTGACAGTTATGAACACAGAGGAGAAGTATTTAAGAATTATGTCCTATCAAAGAACTAATTTTCGCCCAAATGACGAACTCCAACTAAAAATAATTTCATCACCGCCTGACAAGGTTTTGTTAACGGTTGTAGGATTTTTGGTTGTTTTGGGTTTAATGTTCATCTTCTCCGCAACGGCACCAAAATTGATTGATGCAGGAACCAATCCCGCAAAAGCATTCTTAAACCAATTAATTACAGGTGTTATTCCCGGATTTATAGGAATGTTGTTTTTTACAAACATGGACTATAGGGTTTTGAAAAAATACGATGGAATGTTTGCATGGATTGTTGTTATACTACTCGCTTTGGTAGAATTTACTCCTCTTGGCGTAACTATTAACGAGGCAAAACGATGGCTTGCAATAGGTCCTTTGCAATTTCAACCGTCAGAGTTTGCAAAGTTAGCGGTTGTAATGCTTTTGGCAAGGGCGTTTTGTGATGATGCAAAAGTCTTTGATTCAAGAAAATTTACGATGTTCTTCTTGCCAATATTAATAATGATAGCGCTTGTTTTTAAACAGCCGAACCTTAGTATGGTAATCATTTTGGGCTTAACATCAATCGTTATGTACATTGTATCAGGTGCAAATTTAAAAATTCTTATTACAACGGCTATTGCGGGAACGATTGGAGTTTTTTCCGCAGTAATCGGAGGTTTGACAGGGGTTTTAAAAATAATTAAACCGTATCAGTTGTCAAGAATTACAATTTGGTTAAATCCCGAAAGCGACCCTCTCGGTGCCGGATACAACGTTATACAATCTCTTGTTGCGTTCGCAACAGGCGGACTTTTCGGGGTCGGATACGGAGCATCAAAACAAAAACTTGCTTGGCTTCCTGAGTGTCATACAGACTTTATTTTTGCCGTAATTGGTGAAGAACTCGGGTTTTTAGGGTGCTTTTTCGTTATCGGTTTGTTCCTGACTCTTGTTCAAAGAGGTTTTTTGATTGCAACAAGATGTCCTGAAACTTACGGAAAACTTTTGGCGGTTGGAATAACTTTTTCTCTTGGTTTTCAAGCGTTGTTAAACATGAGTGTTGCAAGTTCTTTTCTGCCTGCAACAGGCGTTCCGTTGCCGTTTATAAGTTACGGAAGTTCATCTCTTTGGGTTTCTATGGTAATGATTGGTATTTTGCTTAATATATCTAAAAAAAGCGTTAAAAAAGTTAGGAAAGAAATGAATGTCAGATACTTGTAAAAACACTTATTTTATAACGGGCGGCGGGACAGGCGGTCATATTTACCCTGCGATTGCAATCGGTGATGAACTGCGCAAAGACGAACAAACCGCAGAGGTTTATTATGTAGGTAATCCGAATAATATGGAATTTGGAATTACTCAAAAAAGGGGGTACAAATTCTTGCCCGTAAAAGTTTCCGCAATGCCGAGAAAAATAAGTTTTTCGCTTTTGGGGTGGAGTGTGCAACTTTGTTTTGCGGTTCTTAAATCATTATATTACATAAAAAAATATAAACCGGATGCTATTTTGGGGACAGGCGGATATGTTTCCGCTCCTGCGTTGATTGCGGGGATTATAACAAAAACCCCGATAATGATTCACGATTGTGATGCAATTCCCGGAATTGTATCAAGGAATATTGCACCGAAAGCACAAAGGGTTTCTTTGGCTTTTGAAAAAGCTTTGGAAAAGATTAAAACAGACAAAGCGATTATAAACGGAAATCCTTTGAGAGAGGAATTTAAAACTCTTACCAAACAAAAAGCAAGACAGAATGCGGGGTTACGGGATAAAATGACACTTTGCGTTATGGGCGGTTCTCAGGGTGCAAAGTCAATAAATTTGGCGTTCGTAAAAATTATTGAAAGGCTTTCTAAAGAACACGATTTGCAAATAGTTTTTCAAACCGGAAATAAAAAGTTTGAAGAGGTTATTGAACTTTTGCAACAGGTTTATCCTGATTATGAAAACGACGAAAATATTACTGTCAAACCGTTTTTTGACAATATGACAGACATTTTAAAATCAGCGGACATTGCAGTTTCGCGGGCAGGTTCATTGAGTTTGTCGGAATTGTGTGTATGTGCGGTTGCGCCGATTTTGGTTCCGTATCCGCATGCCGCGGCGGATCATCAACGAAAAAACGCTAAATTTATGGTAGAAAAACGTGCGGCACTTTATCTTGAAGATGCGGACGTTACTGCAGATACACTTCTGATTGCCATTGAACAACTTTTGGATGACCATGATAAACTTGGTTTGATACAAAGAAATATTTACTCTCTTGCAAAACCTGATGCAACGCAAAATATAATCAGTCAATTAAAGGGTATTGTCCGTGCAAAAAAATAAATATCAGCAGGCGGTCAATCTTTTAACGTCGAATGAACATTTCTATGTTAATTTGGGACTTGACAGAATTAAAAAAGTTCTTGAACTGTCAGATAACCCGCAGGATAAACTAAAATACATTCACGTCGCGGGAACAAACGGAAAAGGTTCTGTTTGTGCGATTTTGAATGAAATTTTGCAAAATAACGGGTTAAAAACAGGACTTTATACAAGTCCGCACATTTTTGAATATACTGAGCGGATAAGAATAAACGGCAAATGTATCGGAAAAAATGATTTTGCAAATCTTATATGTGAGATTGTTAACGTTGCTAAAAAAAATAAAATCCTGTTAACAGAGTTTGAAATTTTAACCGTTGCCGCATTTTTATATTTTGCACGAAATAATGCAGATGTTGTTGTTTTAGAAACAGGACTCGGCGGACGTTTTGATGCTACAAATGTTATAAAAGACAATCTTTGCTCGATAATTACTCACATTGATTTGGAACACACGGACAGACTTGGAGATTCTATTGAAAAAATTTCGTTTGAAAAAGCGGGAATTATAAAACCACATTGCCCCGTTGTGATTGGAGAAAAAAACGAAGTTATTAAAAACATTGCCAAAGAAAAATCTTCCAAAGTGTTTTTAGCAGAACCGACTGACAAAAAATGTTCTTTGACAAATGTTTGTCAGGAAGCAAATCTTGCACTTGCACTAAAGGCAAGTAGTGTTTTAGGTTATGAGGTAAAAGATGAAGTTTTAATGTCGGTTAAAAATCCTTGCAGGTTTGAATATTTAAAGGATTATAACGTGATTGTTGACGTTGCTCATAATCCAAACGGGATAGAGGCGTTGCGCAAAAGTCTTGATAAAATTTATCCGAAACAACATTTTAATTTTATATTTGGGTGTCTAAGAACAAAGGATTACGAATCAATGTTAAAATCGTTATTAAAAGACGAAGACAAAATATACGTTTATGAGTTTAATCACCCGCAATCTTGTAAATATACGGATTTGCAAGAAATTATCAAACATCCGCTTTTAAGATTTTCACAATATAAAAAAGATGAAAATTTAACAGTTATTTGCGGTTCGTTTTATATGCTGAAAGAGTTATTTTCGGATATGGGAATAAAGTATGATACGGATAGTAATTTATCATAATGATAATTTGAGCGGCATGTAATAACATATAGTTGTTATCCTCAACTCTTCCAACTTGTGCCTCTCTTTACGTTTATTTTTATAAGAGAGGTTTTTTTATCGTTTAATTTTAGATAAAAACTTATTTAATTGAACTCTTACAGTATCTTGACAAAATGTTGTATTTTCCAGTTGTTTTTTTGTTATATCGGAAACAAACGAGTCAAGATAAATATCTCTGTTTGTAAAATTTCTGTTGTGTTTGTCTTTTTCATAAGCATCGAGCGGATCGAGCGGATTTAGATTATGTTTTAATTCCCAATCGTCGCGCATACCGTCGTTGTCAATGTCGGCGTAGGTATAATCCGAATTATATTCGGGATAAATTCCAAAATTTACGAACAAATCAAGTTTTAGGAAAGATGAGTTTGTCATATCTTTTAAAATTTTCAAATCCGGATAATCACGCTTGAGCGATGCTCCCGCATAGTCCAAAACCATTTTTTGAATTTTGACTCCTGAGTGAGTGGATATTGATGCATGGTAAAATTCTTTTTTAGTAATATAACTGTTTTTAGATGTTTGTAAAAACTCTACGTTCGGATAAATTCCCGCAATGTTGTTACTGCTGATTATCGGAGCCAAATAGATTTCGTTTCCGTTTGCATAAATAATATCGCTGACAATCGGAGAGTAAAGAGTTGTAATAATTTGGTTTTTGTTATTTTTTTCCGTATTGGAACTGAATTTGTAATAATTGTTTACAATGTTATATTCGCCAATTCCGGGATTTGATATTGTATTGACATCCCAGTTAAAGAAAACGTTATTTCTTATATCAATTTTTTTATTAACGTATCCGGGATTAAAATTAATATTTGTTTCGTGGTTGTTAGCAAATAAGTTGTGGTGAATTGAAATATTTTTGTTTTTGCCTGTAAAATCGACTGCGAAGTCACCTAAAGTTTCGTTAATAAAATTCCATTGGAAAGTTGAGTTTTCGACGTGTTTAAGTTTGATATTTCCGCCTTTAGCCCAACTTATTGAACAGTGGTCAACGATAATATTTTTAGCGTCATTAATTTCAAGTGCCGGAACCTCAGGAGATGTATTTCCGGGACGAATTCTTATAAAACGTATAATAACGTTGTTTGAGTTTATGACTATACCGTTTCCGCGCAGACAAATTCCGTCTCCCGGTGCTGTTTGTCCGGCGATTGTGATGCTTCCCTCATTAATCACAAGCGGAGATTTTAGGTCAATTATACCTGAGACATCAAAAATAATTGTTCTTGCACCTTGTTGTTCGATAGCGTAGCGCAAAGTTCCCTCGGTGTTTGAGTCTTCTAAAGATGTAACATGGTATGCAATACCGTGTCGTCCGCCCTCTGTATATGCTCCAAAGCCCTCTGCGCCGTCAAACGCGAAGTATTTTTTACTAAAGAAACTTGTTGCGATGATTAAGGCACTTGCCAACATTAACAATATGCCGATGAGGGACATTATATTTTTTCGGTTCCACTCAATTTTTTTGATTTTGATATTTCTAAAATCAAAGTTTTTAATGTTATTAATAGCGTTATTTAATATATTTTTAAAATCAATATTTTCCATATAGAACTTATAACATAAATAGGTATTTTTATGCAATAGGACTTTTATCTTTTAGACTTTAGGGTTTTCGGTAAATGAAACCGATGTTCATAAGTTTAATAATCTTTTCTGAACTTAAAACTGTCATGCGGTTTATTTGACTGAGAGAGCACAATTTCGCGGTATTCGTTCTTGTCGATGTTTACACCCATATTTTTAATATCAATTTTAAATTTTTTCTTTTTCTTTTCCATGTTTATATTATAATACAAAAGGGTGGAAATTATATTCAAGGAGAAAGAAATGGATAAAAGACTGGAAAAAGCGTTTAATGACCAAATTAATGCGGAATTATATTCAGAATATTTGTATTTGGCAATGAAAACATATTTCAAAAAAGCAAATCTTTTGGGTTTTGCAAACTGGTTTGATGTACAGGTTCAAGAAGAGCATGCTCATGGCATGGGCATGTACGAATATGTTCTTGAACGAGGCGGAGATATTGAATTTAAAGCAATCGAAAAACCTGAAATGAAAGCAAATGACATATTAGGCATTATGGAAGAAGTATTGAACCATGAAAAATGGGTAACATCAAATATCAACGCATTAACAGATGTTGCGGAAGAAGTAAAAGACAGAGCGGCAATATCATTTTTGGATTGGTATATTAAAGAACAGGTTGAAGAAGAGGCAAACGTATCAAAACTTATCACAACATTGAAATTAATAGGTGATGACAAGCATGCTTTGTTGATGTTAGATAAAGAACTTGCGACAAGAGTATTTAATCCGCCTGTGATAGGATAAGATTTTAAAATAAAAACAAATAAAAAATGCAGAGAGGTGTCCGAGCGGCTTAAGGTGCAATCTTGGAAAGGTTGTGTGGGAGCGATTCCACCAGGGGTTCGAATCCCCTTCTCTCTGTATTTTTTGCATTATGAAAAAATTTTTAAAAAGGGGATGAGAACCGCAAAACGGAGTTTTGCCTTAGGTTCGAGCGTGAGCGAGCAGAGGGCGAAGCCTTGACCGTAAATAATAAAAAATTTTTACGGTCAAGCGTAGACCCGTTTAACGCGAGCGAACAAGACAATCCCCTTCTCTCTGTATTTTTTGCATTATGAAAAATTTTTAAAAAGGGGATGAGAACCGCAAAACGGAGTTTTGCCTTAGGTTCGAGCGTGAGCGAGCAGAGGGCGAAG
>JAFUZZ010000112.1 GCA_017476325.1 bacterium
AAAATAAAAAATAAAAATAAAGGAAATAAATAATGAAAAAAATCAGCCTTGTATCAAGTTGTTACAATGAAGAGGGCAATATTGAGACTCTATGGAAACGAGTAAAAACTCAGCTTGATAAGTTTTCTGACAGGTACGAGTTTGAGTACGTTTTGCTTGACAACTGTTCCACGGACAGAACCGCAGAAAAATTACGAGAACTTGCATCTCAGGATAACAGAGTTAAGGTTATTTTAAACGCAAGAAATTTCGGACACATTCGCTCACCGTATTGGGGAATTTTACAAGCAAGCGGAGAAGCTGTAATTTATCTTGCATCTGATTTGCAAGACCCGCCTGAATTAATTTCCGATTTTATTGAAAAATGGGAACAGGGTTATAAAATTGTTCTCGGAGTAAAAAAACAAACCGAAGAAACCTTCACGCTTTCAACCGTAAGAAAAACCTATTACTGGTTATTAAACAAGGTTTGTGATGACGGAACAAATTTGGTTAAAAACGCAACGGGATTTGGACTTTTTGACAAATGCGTAGTAGATATTATTCGCGAAATTGATGATCCGTATCCGTATTTGCGAGGACTGGTTTGCGAAATAGGTTATGAAAAAGCTCTTGTGGAATTTAATCAACCGACAAGAAAAGCGGGATTTACCAAAAATAATTTTTATACGCTTTATGACAATGCAATGATTGGGTTTGTAAAACACTCAAAAATGCCGTTAAGATTAATGGCTTTTGGAGGTTTTATAATGTCATTGCTAACTTTTATGCTTGGTTTTATATATTTGGTTTTAAAACTCTTTTTCTGGAACGCTTTTTCAATCGGTATTGCACCAATTATAATAAGTATTCTTTTCTTGGGTTCAATTCAACTCTTCTGTTTGGGAGTACTTGGAGAATACGTTGGAGCAATTTATACACGAATTGATAAAAAACCCGTCGTTGTTGAAAAAGAGAGAATAAATTTTTAATACTAAAAAAACAGGAGTTATAAAACCCCTGTTTTTAGTATTCTCATCGTATTTTATTAATGTTTCTTATTTGCAAGAAATTTATCAAGATATTCTTTAATCTCAGAAATATCAAGAACCAATCTTCCGCCTGTTTCATTGGAGAAAGTTTCCTGAAGTTGTTTTGGATATTCTTCCAAACCTCTTAATCTGCCTGCTTTAATTTCTTTAATCAAGAAATCAACATGCTTTTGAATAGATTCTTCCGCCTTAGGATTCATTCTCATATACTGTTCAAGAGTTAAATGACCTCTGTCTGAATTACATTGTTTGTGTGCAAGAGCAAGGTTTTGGATAACATCTTTTGCTCCGACGTAATTACCGTTTGAAGTCTTAAATGTAACTTGCGGTCTGATGTGCTCAACAGATTGTACAGACGGATCTAAAATTCTTTGTATGATTTCGGAATCAGATCTTGTAACAAAACCGCCGTTACCTCTTGGAACGTTTCTGTTAGAATATTTTGCAATGAATGCATTAACATCTTTTCCTGATGTCGGAATTGTTTCCGCTTTTGCTAAAATCATTTGCATTGCGTCAACATCGCTTGGTGCAATTTGAACTCTGTTTAAATTGTCAATAAATTTCTTTCTTTTAAAAGGATATTGAGAATTGTTGCCACGTAAAAGTCCTTTTGAACGTTGTGTTTCAAATAAAACTCTTTCTTTTGCTCTTTTTGATAAAGAACTTTTTGCCAATTCTTCAATCTCATCCAAAATTTTTGTTTGAGAATTTGCAAAATCTCCGATGTTTCTGTTTCTCAATGTTGACATAATAGACGAAATTGATTGCTTAGGATTTTTGTCAAATTCCGCTTTAATTAATTTGAAAACTTGTCTTTCGGTAGGCATAAGCCCGTCTTCATATTCTGCCACGGTATTAATCGCCTTTTGAGCATATTCGATACCTGTCATTGGTCTTTTGACAGCATTTTTAATTGAATTCGGAACAAAGATTTTTTTAGATTCTAAATTTTCTATGAAATCTGTCACAGGCATTAAAGGATTTTTCTTTGCAGCCTCTACAAATCTTGGAATAAGTTTTGAATTTTCCGCACCCGCTTGTTTAGAAAGAGAATCCGCAAATTCTTTGACTGTTTTAATAACAACGGATTCACTTGCTCCTAATGACTGAATTGTTTTGGCTTGAACCATTTTTTCAGCACAATACAAACAAGGCAATTCCTTAACTGTTTTTAAAAGTTTGATACCGGGTAGTTTTGAATAGCTTCCGCCGCCTGCGAAATTGATTTGGTATGGAATATATCCTTTCGGATACTCCATAATTTCGCGATTAATAGGAGATGTTACGGCAGAACTTTGCTTTGATGCCGCTCTTTTTGCCCCTAATCCGTAAGACATCGCTGAAATTGCATTGATTTTCATAACTACACTACCTAACTAAAAACACTAATATAAAATACACACTACATGTAAAGTAAACCGCAAAAACATTTTTTTTTGCCATGTTTTTAACATTTTGTTTACAAAATTTAATATATCATTAAAAGAAATACTATAAACAGTTGATGTTAACTTACATAAAAAAGCGTACATTATAATTGGGTAATAGAATATTCTGAAAAAATGTTTACACAAGAAGAAAACGTAAAGAAAACAGATGAATTAAACGGGATGTTTGACTGGTATTGCAAAAATTTTGCAACACGGGTTCAGGAGGCTTTCAATGAATTTTTCGGAGAAAAATTCAGCCTTAAACTTGTTTCTTTGAGTAAAAATATTAACGTTTTGTTTCAGGGGGATAATTATTTTGTAACCAAAGTTCGTATTGATAAAAACTACGATTTGTTCTTCAGATGTTCAACAAGTTGTGTAAAAATAATTCTAGATGACATTTTGGGTGAGAGCAAAAGTTTTGACATAAATTCCCTCTCAGACTTAGAGGGAAGATTAATCAGTACGTTTAATGACTTTGCTTATAACAAAGTAATTGACTTACTTTTACAGCCGGAAAGGGGAGCAAAGAGGAAAAATTTTGATAATATAAACCTTACATTCTTTTTGAAAGGACAAGCAAAAGAGTGTGGGAAATTTATTCTTTCACTGCCCGCAGATTTGGTTGTACCGGAAGCCTTGAATACAGAACCTTACGATATTTCGGGATTTAACCTAAGCGTTCTTGATACAACCGTTAAACTGGGAACAACTGTTTTTACACTAAAAGATTTAAAATCTCTTGAGGTAGAAGATATTGTCGTTTTGGATAACAGCAATGCCTCAAAAATGTACATTATATATAAAGATTATGAAAATGATTTTGAAATATATCCAAGACCGGAACTAAGACTTGACGGCCAGGAAGATGATTTTGGAGGAAATGAAGAAATGAGCGAAAAAGAATTGCCCGTAAACTTATGGGATAGCATTCAAGTAGAAATGGGTGCAGAACTTGAAAGCGTAAAAATAACTCTTGGAGAACTTAAAGCGATTGCAAAAGGTCAAGTTATGGATTTATCCTCAATATATGAGAGCAAAGTTTCTCTGATTGTAGAAAACCAAGTTGTTGCAAAAGGCGAACTTGTTATTGTAAACGATAGATTTGGCGTAAAAATAAGCGAAGTTTTAGAAGCAATCTCGCAAGGAGAATACACTCCTCCCGCATTGCCTGCTCCGGGGATGGGAAATAACAATATGGATTCCGTTCCGTCTCAAGATTTTGGTGATATGCAGGCTCCTCCTGAACCAAACGGAGATATGCAAATGGAAGTTCCTCCGCCGGCAGGTGACGGTTCCGAAGAGGAATTTGATTACAGTGACTTTAATTTAGACGAACAAGATATATAGGAGATTTAATAATGAGCGGTTATTTATTTCATTTTATAGTTTATGCAATGGCAATGACAGGTATCATCTTTTTAGCGATATTTACCTATAAATTTGCATACGGAAACAAAATCGGAATGCACTCTTCAAGTCTGAGTGTAACAGATTCAATGAAGTTGACACCTAAGAAAACTCTCTATGTTGTTAAAGCAGGTGAAGAAAAATTTTTGATTGCAAGCGATTTTGATTCTACAACACTAATCTCAAAACTTGATAATAACGATATGACAGAAAAATTGGCAGTTAAAACGCCTGAAACATCTTATCAAACAAAACCTGTAAGAGAAGATAAAAGTATGAAATTATCAAATTTTGACGGACTAAAGAGCATGAACGATTTTATCAATCAATTTGAAGATAAAAAATCCGCTAAAAAGCCTGTAATGAAAGAATTAGCAAGAAAATTACAAAGTTGTTAATAAAGAATAATATATAGAGGAATAAAAATGGAAAGTGTTTTAAAAGATTTAAACCCGGTAATACAGATGCTTTTGTTAATGGCAAGTTTTTCGCTTTTGCCATTTGCATTTGCATGTCTGACAAGTTTTTTAAGATTTGTAATTGTATTTTCAATTCTTAAAACCGCAATGGGTACTCAACAAGTACCGCCATCTATTGTAATCATCGGTTTATCAATAATTTTAACAATATATACGATGTCGGGAGTTTTTGGCAAAATGTACGAACTTGGCTCTGTTCCGTACCAAAAGAACGGCAATATTACTGAGGCAATGGTCGAGGGTTCAAAACCGCTAAAAGAATTTATGATGAAACAAACCCGCCAAAAGGATTTAGAATTTTTTGTTTCTCTGTCACAAAGCGAACCGCCCGCAACGCCTGAAGATGTTAATTTCTGGTCTGTTGCACCGGCATACATAATAAGTGAACTTAAAACAGCGTTCGAAATAGGTTTTATGGTTTTCGTACCGTTTATTGTTTTAGACCTTGTTGTTGCAAACGTTTTGCTGGCACTTGGGATGTTCATGTTGTCACCAACAATTATTTCATTGCCGTTTAAACTTTTGATATTTATCGCGGTTGACGGATGGTCGTTAATTGTACAGGGTCTTGTTAACAGTTATAACTAAGAAGTAAAAAGGAAAAAATAAAATGGAATTAATGATGGAATATATGGCAAGAGGATTTATGACAATGTTGTCAATATCCATGCCATGCGTACTTACAGCAGCAAGTGTCGGGCTTATTGTCGGTATCTTACAAGCCGTAACGCAGGTTCAAGAACAAACCATTGCCGCCGCACCAAAAATTCTTTCTGTATTTTTGGTAATCACAATCGGCGGATACGGATTTGTACGACTATTGTCAAACTTGACAACGGATGGCTTTGCAATGGCTTTCAACGTAATTCCTAAAAACGACGAGTTTGTTCTTCCATCTGATTATTATAAGTACACACGACCTTTTGCCGGAGAAATGAACGACAAAATTGCGGAACCTACTAATTTAAGAGATAAAATGAAAAAATCTTCAAGAATTGCACCGACAGGTTCTCAACAAACTCCTGACAGATGGACTCCGTCACCGACTCCGGAACAAAGCGCAAGTTTATTGGAAAGACTAAAACTCGGCAGGTAAAATTTGGAAGCGATTGTAAAACAACTTGTAATTTTATTTCCTCAAGTAAATGCGGCTTTTTCAGTCGCAATATTGATTTTCGCGCGCATGCTCGGGTTCATTATACAGGCTCCGGTTTTTTCAAGAAAAGAGGCTCCGTCAATGGTTAGGGTTTGTTTTGCCCTTATTCTGACAATAACTTTGAGCAGCGTTATAATTCCTACGATACAAGCTCCGGCAAAATACGATTTAGTTTTACTTATTATCCTTAATCTTATTGTGGGAACTTTTATCGGGTTTTTGGCGAAAGTTATTCTGATTGCGGTTGAGGCAGGTGCGGATATGATTAACATGCAAATGGGGTTGTCATCAGCAATGGTATTGGATCCTGCCAGTAACAAACAGGTTTCGTTAATTGAAAAAATATTTTCAACGCTTGGAGTTTTAATTTTCATCAATGTTGGCGGAATTTATTGGCTAATTCACGCTTTCATAAGAAGTTTTGACATTTTTCCGGTTTTTGCGGTTTCAATTCCGCTTGAGCAAATTGTTAATCTTAATTATGTAATCAAAATGACATCAAATGTTTTATTTATGGGGCTGCAAATCGCCTCTCCGATACTGCTTGCGACATTGGGACAAGATATTATTTTGGGTACAATTTCAAAAACCGCACCTCAAATTAACGTATTCCAACTAAGTTTCCTTTTTAAACCTGTTTTTGGCGCGGCAATTTTAACCTGGATTATGCCAATGATGATAAATGTAATATCAGATTACTTCATGACTTATTCTAACATTTTTTAGATGATATAATATTTTTATGAACGAATTGGATACACTTGTTAAAACCTACGAAACAAAAGACTTCATTAAGGATGATCCCATCCGATTTCCGCATCGTTACAAGGATATCAAAGACATTGAAATTGCGGGATTTTTAGCCTCTGCTTTTGCATACGGTAATCGCAAAATCTTTACAAACAAACTTGAAGAATTGTTTTCTTTGATGGAAAATAAACCGCTTGATTATGTTACAAATTCTGATTATGAAAATCTAAAAGGCTTTAACTACAGATTTGCCAAGGATTTTGATATTATAGAAGTTTTAAAAATTTTAAAAAACTTATATCTTAAAAACGGCGGTTTAGGTAAACTTTTTGAATACGGTTGGTCCCAAAATCATGAAATTTATCCTATGTTTCAGGTTGTAACCGATTATTTTTATTCAAGAGTAAGCAATTCTGTCGGACAAGGGTTTTACCACCTTATACCGAACCCTAAAAATAACGGAACAATGAAAAGAATGAACATGCTTTTGCGTTGGTTTGTCAGAGACGGAGAAGTAGATTTGGGGATTTGGAAATTTATTCCTAAAAGCGAATTACTTATTCCAATGGATGTGCATGTTGCAAGAGTTTCAAGAGAGATGGGACTTTTAACACGAAAAAGCAACGATATGAAAGCAGTTTTGGAATTAACATCAAATTTAAAGAAATTAGATAAGAATGACCCTATAAAATATGATTTTGCTATGTTTGGAAAGGGAATAGATAAAGATTAAAGATTAAAGATTAATCTTTGATACAATAGTATAATTATGCTTTCAGGGGATTAATCTTAAACACAATGTTTTAAAATAAGAATGAAAGCGGGGTAGGAATTATGTTAAAAATCTTGAAGTACACGGCATTTGTTCTTGTTTTGATAGGAGCATTAAACTGGGGACTTGTAGGCTTTTTCAATTTTGATTTAGTTGCATTCCTTTTCGGAGAAATGACTCTGATAACAAGAATTGTTTATGCACTTGTTGGTATCAGTGCAATTACCACAGCAATCCTTGCTTACACATGTCCATGTCGAATGGAACATGAAATGTAAGCGAAACGGGCAGTCTAAACAGACAGCCCGTTATTTTTTGATAATATTTTACCAAGGGTAATCGTTTTTAAATTCCCAGGAATCAAGCATTAAAAGTGCCGTACAGCCATAGCGGTTTAAATCCCCAAACAGCGAACCTGACGGATTCACATTACAAGCTATTGTTTCTCCGTCATACTCCACGCCGTTAGTTAAAAGGGCTTCTCGACTTATTCCGTCACTCCAGCCGTAAGGCAATATTTTTCCATCTTTTCCGGTAAAATAGAACCAATCACGCCCCGAAACGTAATCATTAATATTATCATGAAAATTAATTGTTAACAGAGCGTAAAACTTTCCGTTTTTAGCAACAAAAGATATTGCCGTACCGTCCGGTAAAGAATATGTTGCACCAACACTTGAAACAGGAGGACCACATTTTTTTAGCAGTTCGGAATTGTTGACAAAATTACCTGTTCCGCATTTTGTTAATTTAAAATAAGGAACAATATAAGTTTCAAGGATTTTTTCGGTATCGTTTAAAATAGACTCTTCATTACCTAAATTTTCATTTGTATAAGATGCCATTGACCAATCTTTCATCGGACCGTTAATGGACTCTGAGAGTTTAATTGCGTTATTTAAATTGGAAAAGACCTTGTGAACCTTTGTTGCAGTAACTTTTTTGGTGTTATTTTGTATGAGGGTCGGAATAGTCAATGTTGCAACCACACCGATGATACCGAGGGTGATTAGGACTTCGGCGAGCGTAAAGCCCCTGAGGGGGAGCAAAAGAGACCGCCTATTTCGCAAATTTTTGACGTAAGATATTAACACTAAAGCATGATGTTTCCAATCAAAAATTTGCCGGCGGTGCAGGAGCGCACCAATAAAAGAGAGTCCGCTACGT
>JAFUZZ010000113.1 GCA_017476325.1 bacterium
GATTTCCTCCACGCTCACAGAGTGTCGCTCATTGTGGCACTGCCACAAGTCCGCTCCATCTGTTCGCTATCCGGGTTTGCTCGGACTTTGTCCTCGACGTCACCCGTACGGAAATCCGCTGCACCGCCGGCAAATTTTTGATTGGAAACATCATGCTTTAGTGTTAATATCTTACGTCAAAAATTTGCGAAATAGGCGGTCTCTTTTGGTGCCCCTCAGGGGCTTCACATTAGCCGAAGTCCTAATCACACTTGGCATAATCGGGGTCGTTGCGGCACTAACAATTCCGACTTTGATGCAAAAGACGCACGATAGAGAAGTTGTTGCCGCCGTTAAGAAAAATGCCTCCGTATTTTCACAAGCTTTTGAATCTGCGGTTGCAGAACATGGCACGACCGACAAATGGGATTTATTGCCTTATGATGCAGACAGCAGCGATAAAATTGTTGAAAAAATAAAACCATATTTAAAAATCACAAGTGATTGCGGTCATTCTATATGCTCAAATTATAACGTTGAAAAAATGAAATGGGTAAACGGAACTGAGGAGTCAGTGTCTAATTATACTTCCCTTTCGAATAATTTAATTCTTTCGGATGGAACGGTAATTTTTGTAAGAACTGTAAGCAATGGAAAACCTAATATTGTTTTTGATATAAATGGGCAAAAAGGTCCTAATGTTATCGGGGAGGACATTTTTAGATTCGATATTTCTCCGGCCGGGACTCTTTATTATCCTGCATTCGGTCAAAATCCGGCAGACGGTTGTCTTGTTCAATATCCCTGGAATTGTACGGAATGGGTTTTGTTTAAAGAAAATATTGATTATACCCATTGCGATGATTTAACCTGGGATAACAAAACAAAATGTGATTAAATTTTTGAGGAGGATTTTAAAACCTCCTCAAATTTTTGCTTGAAAAATATTTTTTTGTGTTAATATAGACATAAGGAGAGGGTAGTTTATACCATGGAACATGGACATTGGATAGCACAAATAGCAGGGCATACGCTTGTTTTTAACTCAGACACGCTCATTACTCTTTGGGGTGCCATGTTATTTGTTATTATACTGGCTCTATTGGCAACAAAGAATTTGGATATTGTTCCAAGTAAGTTGCAATTATTTTTCGAGGGCGTTCTTGGTTTCTTTTGGGAGCTTGCCGATTCATTAATGGGCAAGAAAGAAGGTCGAAAACATATTCCACTTGTTGCATCTTTATTTTTATTTATTGTAACGGCAAATTTAATGGGACAAATCCCTTGGAAAATAATACACTTAAAAGAGGGAGAAATTGCTTCTCCGACAAATGACTTAAATGTTACTGCGGCATTGGCAATAATCGTTTTGGTTTATTATATAAGTGCAGGACTTATGAAAAAGAAATTCAAATTTATTTTTCATGGGTTCTCTCCGATTAGTATTATGATGTTCTTTTTAGAACTTCTGGATATGGTTACAAGACCGTTAACATTGGCACTGCGGCTTTTTGGTAATGTTTTCGCAGGAGAAATGCTGATTGGAACTATTTTAGGATTTTGTGCGGCTATTGTACCGATACCGTTTATGTTTTTGGAATTGTTGGTGGCATGTGTACAAGCTCTTGTATTTTCAATGTTGGCTCTTGTCTATGTAACAATGGCGGTAAACGAGGAATAAGGTTATAGTTTAAAGTATAGAAAGGAAATTATTATGGATTTAACAGCTTTGGCTCATTTAGGTGCAGGTATTGCAATTGGTTTTGGAGCAATTGGTGCAGGTATTGGGGTTGGTATCGCAACAAAAGGTTTTTTGGAAGCAGTTGCAAGACAACCGGAAATTAAAAATACTGCGGTTACATTTTTCTTTGTTGGTGCAGCAATGTCAGAAGCATGTGCTATTTATGCTTTCATTGTTTCTTTGGTTCTTTTGTTTAAGTAGAAGGATTTACCGGTTATGTTCGAATTTAATGCAACTTTTTTAGTATCGGCAATTAGTTTTATTGTATTTGTTTTTATTATGAATACAATTTTATACCGACCATTGGAAAAAATAGTTGAAAAGCGTCGGCAGTTTATTGACGATACTAATTTAGAGGCTAAATGTAATTTTGATGAATCGGAAAAAATTTTAAATAATAAAACAATCACTATTAGTGATACGAAATTAAATGCAAAAAAATTTATTAGCGAAAGTAGAGAAAATGCACAGAAAATTCGTGTAAACCTACAATATGAAGCTAAGAAAAATTCGTTTGATAAAATTGAAAATGCAAAGGTCGAGTTACAGCAATCAAAGAATACGGCTAGAGATGTGTTGGTAAAAGATTTAGATTCTTTAATAGGAGATATCTCAGCAAAAATATTAGGTTAGTTATGGTAGTAATTAAATCATTTTTATTATTAATATGGACGTATATTTTTCAAACCAACTTGTTTAATTTTATTTTGGTTGTTTTGTTTTTCGTTTGGGCTGCAAAGAAATTTGATTTTAAATCGAAACTTGATGCCATGCACAATAAAGTTATTCAAATTATCGAAGATGCAAAGCAAAACAAATTGAATTCCGAAAAAGCGCTTGCTGATGCAAAAGATGCAGTTAAAAATCTTCAAAATGATATCGATAAAATTAATGCGGATGCTCAGCAAAGTGCGGAAACCATTTCTGCTAAAATTCTTGATGATGCAAACAAACAAGTGAAAAATATCGAACTTAATGCTGATAAACTTATTGCGGCGGAAGAAAAACAGTTGGTCGCAGGGTTAGTTAAGGAAATATCTAAAATTTCCGTTGAAAAATCAAAAGAAAATATTACTAATATGCTTCGCGATAACACCGAGTTGCACGAAAAGTATATTAACGAAAGTATTGATAAATTGGATGGGTTGGCTTTATAATGACAAATTCAAAAGATAATTTAATAGCAAAAAGATACTCTGACGCTCTTCTTAGTCTTGTCAGAGAAAATAACGCTGATGTTCAAAACATTAATTCTCAATTAAAATCCATTAAAGAAGTTTTGGTTACATCTTCCGATTTGTCAAGCTTTTTGTCTAATCCTATTATTTCTGCTGAAGATAAGAAAGACGTCGTTTCAAAATTGTTAAATGATAAAGTTGATGTGATTTTGATTAATTTTATCAAACTTTTGATTGATAAAGAAAGATTTTTTGCGTTTGAAGAAATCTCCAATATTTTTGATGCTGAAGTAGATAACTTAAATAATATTCAAAAGGTTAGCGTTACTTCTGCGATTGAATTGAATGAAAATTTAAAAAACAGATTAATTGAAAAATTATCTTATAAATTAAATAAAAATATAGAACTTGTAACGAATGTTGATTCCGACATTATAGCAGGTTTAATCATCAAGATTGATGACAACGTAATTGATATGAGCCTCAAACATAAATTTGAGGAAATGAAAAAGCAAATGATTAAATAGAAAATAAAAGAGGTAAAAAATGACATTAATTAAACCTGATGAAATTAGTGCAATCATCAAAGAAAAAATTCAAAACTACGAAGCACAAACAGAAGTATCTAATGTTGGCTCTGTTTTGGAACTTGGTGACGGTATTGCAAGAATTTACGGTCTACGCAACGTTATGTCAAACGAGTTGGTAGAATTTCAAGACGGCAAAGGTACTTTAGGTATCACTCTTAACTTGGAAGAAGGTAACGTTGGGGTTGTAATTCTTGGTGAATATCAACACATCAAAGAAGGAATGCTTGTTAAAACAACAGGCAGAATTGCATCCGTTCCGGTTGGTGATGAACTTATCGGAAGAATTGTTAATCCGACAGGTGTTGCTATCGACGGTAAAGGTGATATAAAAACAACAAAGACAAGACCTATTGAAAAAGTTGCTCCCGGTATCATTACAAGAAAATCCGTTCACGAACCGTTGCAAACAGGTTTAACTGCGATTGATGCTCTTACTCCTATCGGACGCGGTCAAAGAGAATTGATTATTGGCGACCGTCAAACAGGTAAAACCGCTATTGCTATTGATACTATTATTAACCAAAAAGGTAAAGATGTAATTTGTATCTACGTTGCAATCGGTCAAAAAGCCTCAACAATCGCTCAGTTGGCAAAAACTCTTGAAAACCACGGTGCAATGGATTATACAATTATTGTTTCGGCAACGGCAAATGAATCTGCTCCGTTGCAATACATCGCTCCATTTGCGGGATGTGCTATGGCGGAAGAATTTTTGGAACAAGGTAAACATGTTCTGATTGTATATGATGATTTGACAAAACAAGCACAAGCATATCGTGCAATGAGTTTGCTCCTTCGCAGACCGCCGGGACGTGAAGCATATCCCGGTGATGTATTCTATTTACACTCAAGATTGCTTGAACGTGCTTGTAAATTGTCTGATGAATTAGGCGGCGGCTCAATTACTGCTTTGCCTATCATTGAAACTCAAGCAGGTGACGTATCAGCATACATTCCGACAAACGTAATTTCAATTACAGACGGTCAAATCTTCTTGGAATCGTCTTTGTTTAACTCAGGTGTAAGACCTGCTATCAACGCCGGTATTTCTGTTTCCCGTGTTGGTGGTGCCGCTCAAACAAAAGGGATTAAGCAGGTTGCCGGTAAATTAAGACTTGACCTTGCTCAATACAACGAATTGGCTGCATTTGCTCAATTTGCATCTGATTTGGATAAATCAACAAAACAACAGTTATTAAGAGGTCAAAAATTGACTGAAGTACTAAAACAACCTCAGTACAAGCCTTTGAGTGTTGCTGAACAGGTTAGCATTTTGTTTGCGGCAAACGAGGGAATTTTAGACGATGTTGAAAACAAAGATATTCAACAATTTAAAAATGATTGGTTTACACAATTTAATGCAAATATGCCTGAATTGGTTGAGAAACTTAATAACGGTGCCGGTTTGTCTGATGATGATAAAGAAGCGCTAAAGAACGAATTATTAAAATTTAAGGGTTAATAATTAACAATGGCAAATTTAAAAGACATTAAAAGCAGAATACAAAGTATTGAAAATACAAAGAAAATCACAAGAGCAATGAAAATGGTTGCGGCTGCTAAGGTTAAAAAATCCGAAAATGCGGCAAAATCGACACGACCATACTCAGATGCTCTTGTGGATATTTTCAAAAAACTTGTGTCATCTGTAGGAACTTCTCAGCCAAGCGGAATGAAGTTTGAACATGCAATAGAAAATTATCCGCTATTACTTTCAAAACGTGATGTTAAAACCGTTGGTATTTTGGCTATAACTTCAAATAAAGGACTTGCCGGTGCGTATAATGCCAACATTGTTAAAAATGTAATTAAGGCAATTAAGGCTTATAAAGATAATAATATTGACGTAAAATTATTCATTATCGGACAAAAAGGGCTTTCCGGTTTGAAACGTAAGGCAGAGGCTTTTGATGTTGAAATAGTTAAGTCATATACTAAAGTTATTAATGAAGTTTCACCAATCGGAGCGGAAACCGTTGCCGAGGATTTAGCGGATAGTTACATTTCAGGGCAGATAGACAAGGTAGAAGTTTTTACAACTAAATTTAGAAACATGATGTCTTATTCTCCCGAAAATTGGGATTTGATACCCGTATCAGTCGAGAAATCTGACGAAAAAGAAAATCATGTAATAGATCCGCTAATGGAATTTGAACCGTCACAAGAATTTGTTTTGCAAAAATTAATGCCGATGTATTTAACAAACACGATTTATCATGCCTTGTTAGAGGCACAGGCAAGTGAACTTGCATCAAGAATGACAGCAATGTCTGCGGCATCTAACAATGCGGAAGAAATGATTAGAACCTTAACAATAGATTATAACAAAGCACGTCAATGGGCGATTACTCAAGAAATTCTTGAAGTTGTATCCGGTGCGGATGCACTTAAAGGCTAAAGTTTTAATCATAAGGGGTTGACGTTTTTGAAAAATAGTTTACAATAATATTGTTAGCATAAAAACAAGGAGAAAAACCATGAAAAATTTATTCACCCGACTAGGGGGGGGGCGTTAGGTTCCAAAGGTAGTGAGGACGCGGTTTTAGGTTCTCAGAATTGTGGGGCGTTAGGTCTCAAAGTTAATGAGGACGCGGATTTAGGTTCTCAGGATTGTGGGGCGTTATGTTCCAAAGATAGTGAGGACGCGGTTTTAGGTTCTCGAGGAGAGAGGGGCATAAACCTTAAGAGTAGTCAGGGAGCGGGTTTTGCTCTCGAAGACAAGGTGGCGTTAGGTTCCAAGTGTAGTAAAGACATAGGATTACGACGTCGTGCTGACGCACTCCTCGCGATGACATGTATAGAGGACAAGTGCGAACGTAGCGGACTCTATTCCAATTCCGTATCGAACGCGGTGGACTCTGAATTCACCTTCTCCCCAAGGGAGAAGGTGCCCGAAGGGCGGATGAGGGGCTTCACTTTAGCCGAAGTCCTAATCACATTAGGTATAATAGGAGTTGTTGCAGCATTAGCAATTCCGACATTAATTTCAAACAACAACAAACGTGTTGTTGAAACAAGACTCGCTAAATTTTACTCAAGTATTAATCAATCTTTGGAACTTTCGGAAGTAGAAAACGGACCTAAAGAAAAATGGTCTGCCATGAGTAGTTTTGAACATCCTTGTGATTGGTATAACAAGTATTTGGCAGATTATTCAAAGACAATTGAAATTAAACCTGACGATGAAAAGTGTTTAATTTCATATCCTGATGGTAGTTTGTTGTCACTAACAACAAATCATTTTCATTTTATTCCAAAGGCTAAAGACTTAAAGGCTAAAGACATAGATAACAGTATTCTCGGTAAAACGTCCTTACTTTTCTTTTATGATCCGGCTCCTACTTCAAATTTAACTTTGTCTAAATGGACTATAAATAAAGGAATAGAGCCATATAAATTTCGTTGGGACGGGACGGAAGATTACTTGAGAAATGATTCTGAATATGGATGCTCAGAAGGCAAAGGAGGAGTATATTGTACCGCATTAATACAATATTATGGTTGGAAAATTCCTGATGATTATCCGTTTAAATTCTAAATTATAGGGTGCAAGCATTTGCACCTTATTTTAATTTTGAAAAAGTTTTTTTAAGTGTAATTGCAAGCCCGATACCAAGACTGGCTATTGCAACTGTTATTCCTATCCAAAAACCGATTAGGTTTTGATTAAATTTTAATGCAAACAAACAACCTAAAGGTAAACCGATTATCCAGTATGCAAAAAACATTCCGTACATTATTATCTTTGTGTTTTTTAAACCCTTAAATACCCCGCCAATAGAAACTTGTAACCCGTCAAAAATTTGAAACAGTCCGACAAGCATTAACACAGGAACTGCGATTTTTAATAACTCTGCGTCTGTTGTAAAAGCCCCTATGCAATATTTTGGGAAAACAAGAAAGATTATTGCCCAAAACATCATAATTAACACACATATTCCAATTCCCGACGATGCATATTTTTTTAATTCCGTAAAGTTTTTTGCCCCGTTTTCAAATCCGACTTTAACGGAAACGGCGTTTGATATTGCCATCGGAATCATAAAGGATACATTTGTTAAAGTAACGATAATACTCTGAACAGCGGCATAAATACTTGAAATCTTTGCAACAAAGAGTGTTATAACATTCCATGCCAGCATTTCCATAAGAACGGCAAAGGATATCGGCAGTCCCATTTTAACAATTTTTCCAAAATATGAATAATTTTTGTAATACCTGAGTGTCATAATATTGTTGCAATATATTAGCAATATTACTCCCGTAATCATACGGGATATTACTGTTGCCCATGCAAGACCGACCGCACCCATTTGCGGCAATCCGTACCATCCGAAAACAAAAACAAAGTTAAGATATAAGTTTAAAAATACACAAAATATATTAAGTAAATTTGGAAAAATTACTATTTCAAATGCTTGTAAATACTCTTTAAGAGCCACAAACAGATACACTCCGAAATTCGAAAAAGAGCAAACCACCATGTATTTTTTAATCTCAGGAATTAACTTTGTGTCAAACCCCAAAATGTCCACAAGCGGAACCGTAGCCAAGGAAATTGTACAAATTATAATCGCCATTAAAAACGAAAATTCAAGTGTTGGAAAAAAATATTTTTTGATAGGAATTTTTTGCCCTCTAAAATTTGATAACAAAGGCGAAATTGCCGTCAAAAGACTTAATCCGAAAATAAAAATATTCATTAAAATAGAATTTGCAATGGCGACAGCAGCAAGCGTATCCGTTGAATGTCTTGCCGCAACAAACACATCCGTAACCCCGATTAAGATTATTCCCAAATGTCCGATAATCATTGGGGCTGCCAGATTAAATATTTTTTTTATATTGTCTGTATAAAACATTATTTTCCTATACAAAAGTTGTCAAAAATATTGTTTAGAATATCATCGGTAATAACTTCTCCGGTTATTTCTTCAAGACTTAAAAGTGCCGATTTTACATCAATAGAAATTAAATCTTGTAAATCTTCTCTTTGTGTTGTTTCAAGTGCATTTTCAAGAGCAACTTTTGCTTTGCGTAGACACTCTTGTTGTCTTGAGTTTGTAACAAATTCCGTATCTTCAATGGATTTTTGATTAATCAAGGTTTTGATTTTTTCTTTAACACTGTCAAATCCCTCTTTAGTAAGGGTAGAAAGATAAATTTCGTTATCGTTTCTATTTGATATCAAATCGGCTTTATTGGCGATTTTAATATAGGTTTTATCTTTAATAAAATTAAAAATGTCTTCATCCTCTTTTGTCATTCCGCATGATGCATCATACAAAAATAGAATTAAATCCGCATCCCGGGCAGATTGTTTAGAGTATTCTATTCCGATTTCTTCGACCTTATCCATTCCGCATTCGTTTCTTATTCCTGCTGTATCAAGATGTGTAACAGAAATTCCGTCAAAATCTAAAGTCTCGGATAAAACATCTCTTGTTGTTCCGGCAATGTCTGTAACAATTGCTCTTTCAAGGCTTAGAAACGTGTTGAAAAGCGATGATTTGCCGACATTCGGTTTTCCTAAAATAGCTATTTTTAAACCTTGTCTAAGAATATTAGAATTTTTTGCGGAGTTTAAGATTTCATCAATTTGTGAAATTTCTGATGTTATTTCTTTTTCGAGAGAGGAATATTCAGGTTCTGCGACATCTTCAGGAAAATCAATTCCTGCAATGATTTTTGACAATGTATTAAAAATATCTTTTTTAATTTCATTGATTTTAACGGTTAAAACTCCCGATAAATTTTGAGCGGACTTTTGAGCAAATTTTTGAGTTTTAGCATGGATTAAGTCACATACTGCTTCGGCTTGTGAGAGATCGAGTTTGTGGTTTAAAAACGCGCGTTTCGTAAACTCCCCGCGCTCAGCCATTCTCACTCCGTTTTCCAACACAAGATTTAAAATATTCCTTATTACATTAATTCCGCCATGACATTGAATTTCAATAACATTTTCGCCTGTGTAACTGTTTGGATTTTTAAAAGGCAAAACAACTACCTCGTCAATTTTTTGACCTTGTTTATTAACAATCCATCCATGACAAATTTTTCCGGCATGGATTTTTGAGGAAAAAATTTTTTCGGCGATTTCAAAACTTTTTTCTCCGGAAATTCTGATTACCCCGATGCCTCCTGTTCCTAAAGGCGTTGCTATTGCTGCTATTGTGTCAAATTCTTGTATAATGTTCATAACTGAATTTTACCATGAAAATAATTTTGACTTTTAAAAAATAATCATTAATAAAAGAGTACATCGTTTAAATGATTTTTGTGTGTAATGAGTAGATATAATTAATAAAAAGAGTCAAAATATAAAGTGAGAAAATGAGGTAAGTTACCATGCAAATTGACACAGGAATATCATATATAGAACATGGCTTGAAGTCTGCCATTAAAGGTATGCAAATTCAAAACGAATTTGTTAATCTTTCAAACCAAAATGTTATCGGGTTTGATAAGGTAGGGTATCAAAGAAAAGAAATTGTAAATTCATCTTTTCAGGAATATATGGGTAAAGATGCCCTTTCTACAGTTGTTGATGATCAAGTGGGTCGTATCACATTGAGCGATAATCCTTTGGATTTGGCGCTTGCTAATAAAGGATATTTCCAGGTGCAAGATTCAACGGGGATTCAACTTACTCGTGACGGTCGTTTTAAGCTTGATAAAGACGGCAATTTACTAACGCTCAACAATGCTAAAGTCCTTGGTAATGACGGTTTACCTATCAAGTCATCAATTATTCCTAAAAACGTTAAAGAGGTAGTTGTAAACTCAAAAGGTGTTATAAGCGTATTTAACCCTGAAACAAAAAAATTGGATAAGATGGGTACTTTAGGAATAGTTAGTGCGGATGGAAATTTGGTTATAGATCCGCAGGTTAAACAAGGTTATAACGAGTTTTCTAACGTATCATTGGAAAAAGAATTTTTGGGCTTAATGATGCCTGTAAGAAACTTTGATGCAAACCGACAAATGTTTATGATTGAAAGTTCCGTACTTTCAAAGACAATACAGCAGTTAGGCTCCGCATCATAAAGGAAGTAGAGGTGTAAAATGACAACAGTTCAAGGTGTAATAAGACAATGCTTAAACAATACAACAACTCAATTCGAAAGATTGGGTTATGTTGCAACCAACTTTGCAAATTACAGCACAAACGGATACAAATGCGTAAGATTTGAACAAATGTTGGATGAAAACGGCTATCTTACAGGGGTTGAAAGAACGAACGTAAAACAAGGCTCAATTATGATTACTGATAGTCCTTATGACATTGCTCTCAAGGACGACGGCTATATTCCCGTAACATCTCCCGAAGGTGAAGTTCAATATACAAGGGACGGTTCTTTTAAACAAGGCAAAGACGGCTATCTTGTTACAAATGACGGCTGGTTGGTCGGAGACGGAATAAAAATCCCTACAAATATTTATAGGTTTTCAATAAAAGATGACGGACGCGTTATGGTTATGGACGATAAGATGTCCAAAGAGCGCGAAATTGGTAAAATCTCTGTTGTAAGATTTAAAAATGCGGAAGCGTTGGAAAAAGGTGCTCCTAATAAATTAAAGGCAACGGAAGAATCCGGTGAAGCAATTTTACTGAAAGATCATAATATAATTGCACAAAATTCATTGGAGAGGGCAAATATTAACCTTTATGATGCGGTAAATGATATGTTGCGTTTGAATGCGTCAATGATTGCCAGCATGAGAATGGCAAAACTCGCGGACGATATGTATAACAAATCAATCAATTTAAGAGAAGGTTAATAAGAAATAGAGGACAAAACGATGTTTAATCAAATAGGAAGTTTGGAACATGCCGGTAAAATCTTGAATATGCTTGGCGCAAAGCAAAAAATCATTGGGGAAAATCTCGCAAATGTTGATACTCCGGGATATACCAAAAAAACAATGAATTTTTCCGACTATTTGAACCCTGATATGAACGGATTGGAGAAGAAGATTAACGCCAAGTTTGGTAAGCAATCCGTTACCGGGATTGAAAATACCGGGCAGACTGTTAATATGGCTGATGAAATTATTGATATGCAACAAAACTCAATTATGTATTCATTGGCATCAAGACGAATGACAAGTGCGATTACGGAAATGAAAACCGCAATTAATATGGGCAGATAGTAAATAAAAGATTAGATAAGAGGATAAAAAGATGGGTGTTTTAGATGCAATGTATACGGGTTCCGATGCACTAAGGGTGCACGGTCTGAGAATAGATGTTTGTGCAAAGAACATGGCAAACGTGGATACTCCGAACTATCAGAGAAAAATATCTGTTTTAAGTGCTACAAAGGCAGGGTCATTTGGCGGGATTTTAGGTGCAATGAACGGCGATGACTTTTCAAGTGTAGGCGGAGGAGTAATTCAAGGCGGGGTTAGCATGAGTGCTATTGCCGATGACCCTGATAAGGGCGAAAGAATTTACAAACCGGGACATCCTGATGCCGATGAAAACGGATATATAAGAGCCTCAAACGTTAATCCGTCCGTAGAAATGGCGGATGCTATTTTGGCTCAACGTGCTTATGAGGCAAACCTTGCTTTGGTTAATACAACGCGTTCAATGGCTTTCAAGGCGCTTGATATCGGTAAATAATGATTTTTACTATACTAATTGACTATTTTTAAAGCGGTACATTTACCGCTTTTTAATTTGTTTTAATATTTTAATAAAATTTTAAAGAATGGTTTATAATAATGTCAGGAATAAAAACAGACCCTGAACCAAGTTCAGGGTGACAGACGGAAATAGCACACGTCATTCTGAACTTGGTTCAGAATCTGCTCAAACCCAATAATAACAGACCCTGATGTCTACCGACGACAGGCTCACACAAAAAATTTAAGATTCTGAAATAAATTCAGAATGACAAATTTTTTGGTTCGCTTTGTCATA
>JAFUZZ010000114.1 GCA_017476325.1 bacterium
AAAGGAGCAAATTATGAAATTTTTAGTTAGAAAAACACCGGACAATTTTATTAGAACTGTGAATGACGAAATCAGCTCTTTACTTAACAGACATTTTGACAATTATTTTCCTGATGCAAATTACTGGGAAGATGTTGACAAACTTTCAATGCCGATAGAGGTTGCTGACAAAGGAAAAGAATTTGATATCAGAGCTGAACTTCCGGGAGTAAAAAAAGAAGATTTGGATATTGATATTGAAAAAGATTTCTTAAAAATTAATGCAAAGAAATTTGATGAAACAAAAGAAGAAAACAAAAATTATAAACATTCGGAGTTTAGTTATGGTGAATATTCAAGGACAATTCAATTACCGGAAGAAATAGATATTGATAAAACAGAAGCAAAATTGGAGCACGGTGTTCTTAAAATTATTGCACCAAAAATACATAAAGAAAAAGAACAATCAAAAAAATTGATTGTAAAGTAAACTAATTGAATGTTTAATATAGGCGGAACATAACTCATAATATTATGTTCCGCCTATATATTTATACTTAAAATTGTATATCAACACTCAGTGATATTCTCGATGACGCAGATTATCCGATAATTTTTATCGGAATAGAATACACACAGCAAGCTTGAAAGATACAAGCACCTTTATGACAGGTTTTCGGAGAAACAAATCAATAAACCTATTTCTTGTGTTTTTAAGTTTAAAATCTTTGTTCCATATAGTTTGTAATCTTTTTCAACCATATAATATTCCTTTCGCTATAAACATTAATTGATTGTTGTTAGGAAAACTTCAAGTGTAACTTCCGAATTTTGTATCATTTAGACATATTTATGTTGTAAATATCATTTGAACTGCTCTTAAACAGCACTTGAACGTACCTTAAAAATCAGCATTTTTTTCGTGGTCAATAAAAAATGCATTAAGTAAATATGCTTCGCGGTGCAAATATTTTACAATTGGAGCCAAGTTGTAACATTCTTCTTTATCAGGTTGTGTTTCACAAAAATAATCTGCAACAACCGCTATGTTGTAAACTTCTTCCGCCCATTTGCTTAATTGTTTAAATTCTTTTGGAGTAATATTTAATCCAACTTTTTCCATACGACCTCGTAATGACATGGAGAAGTGTCCGTTGTGCTCGATACGGACTTTAAGTGACAGGTTCTAATACGCGTTTGGGATTGTCTTGGATTCGCGTCCTCGTTAACGTTGAGACCTAACGTCCCTCCCCCCTGCATTGGGACCAACAAAAACACCCTTTTTCGAATTTTTCGACTCTCGTTTTTCCCAACTTACTCGATTTATTCACTCGAAAAATTCGGGCTGTGTGTGCTATTATATTAGACTGCTTTTGTCTATCATGTGTTTGAACTTGCACATCCCTAAATCCTAAATATAAAACGACCGCTTTGAAGGCGGTCGTTTTTTTATTTAGGATTTTTATGTTTCGTGTATTTTGTTTATGCTTTTTCAGAATGTTTTTCGTTAATGATTGAACCGATTTTGTTTGCGATTGGTGTTACCAATACAGGTGATAAATATCTGTAAACCGTACTAAATATCATTAATGATGATGCTGCTTTGATACCGCCGATTAGTCCGCCCATTTTATCAGGTGTTACCTTTTTCAAGTTTGCTGCCATAAATTTCTCAGCGATTTTGTCAATTTTCTTACCCGCAGCGATTGAGAATGTGTAACCTAACACAGTTGATACAAGTGATACACCGATTTGGTTAACTGCCAATGTTCTCTTTCTTTCTGATTCAAGTTTATCATTTGTTAATGTTCTGTATGCGTACATACCTGATATCAAAAGCCCTTTTGCCGCACTCAAGTGTTGTACAATGTTAACATCTGATTTTGCTGTTTTATCAAACAATTTTTGTGCTGTCTTATTGTTCATAATTGCTGCAACACCCTTTGATAATAAGTGTTTGATTGGTCCTACCTTTTTACCGTCAACAGGAGCACCGCTGAAGGATACTTTCTTTTCACCTTGTTGTGCAACTTGTTGTTGCGCCTGTTGTGCTTGTTCAGGTTTTGCTTTGCCTTTACCTTTTTCCAAGTGGAACACGTGTTTCAACATCAATGGCACAAGTGCAATGGTCGCACATGCTTGAGGAATTGCAAATGCCAATTCCGTACCTAGGTTAATGTATTTTGTCGCAATATCGGCTTTTGCACCGTTTAAACCGTTTTTAGTAACTTTACCAAGGTTTTGAATAGTTTCATCTTTCAAATATTGTTGAGGATTTTTTCTTACGTTTTTAATAGCGTTTGCTAAAGGATTGTTAATTAACATTGATGCCGCAAATCCGATTAAACCTGATGAAATAGAGTGACCTGCCGCATAAGCGTTGTCATCTTTGTTTTTGGTTGGCATTGCATAAATTGTTGCCGGTCTTAAAATACCTGCCAAACCTAAAGCAAATGCTGCATTAAATACTGCTGAGTTTGCGTTAGCAGATTCTAAAATTTTATGGAATTTCTCGTTCTTTAATAATTTACCGCCTTCAACAGCTTTATAATCTTCCAATGTTGAACCAAGTATGCCCATTGCTCTTGATTTAACACCGTCTGATGTGAATGCTTTTTTAGCATTTTCTAATGCTTTTGTTTTTCCTAAGGCTTTTGCTGATTTTACTTCTTGTACAATTTCGCCACCGGCTATACCATGAACCTTTGCCGCGATATTTTGAATTACCGGAACAACATCCGCACTTTTTTCTGACAGTTTTTTTACTGCTTCACCGGTTTGTCCGTTCATAACTTCATTAACCGCAGAAGAAACAAGTTTGTTTACATCTTTTGATTTTTTGCCGACAACCTCTCTTGCGACACCAATAACTTTTGCAATTTCTTCAGAATTTGCAAGCTTTGCCGCTTTCGCATTGATACCGCCAAAACTTACGGAATCATGCTGTGGAGCCGTGTTCATGCCAGAACGCTGCGCAACCTTTGGTTGAGATTTGTTCAACATCGGTGTTGATTGCATACCGCTTGAAATTTTTGTAATCATAAAAACCCTATCCACTAATCTATACACTACACATGTATATTAAAGCGAGAAAAGAAAAAAAGTTGCTAGTCATGCTCATAAAAAATTTACAAATCATTACAATTATAGTTTAAAAACGTTATTTTCTGCTAAAATCTTGATATGAGAAATATAAAATTAATTATTACGGCATTTGTTTTAATACTTGGTTCGCAAGCGTTTTGCGCAAACGTTTGGCTTAACGATTTAAGAAATGTTTATTCAAATAAACAAGCTATAATTTATGAACTTAACATAAGAACGTTTAACGCCGAAGATAAAGACGGCAACGGAGTGATAACAAAAGGCGAAGAACGCGGAAATTTTGTTAACGCCACAAAACGACTTAATGAACTTTCTCAGGCAGGAATAAACACAGTAAAAATCATGCCTGTGCTTCCTGTTAGTAAAACTCAGGCTTTCGGTACCGCAGGTTCCCTGTTTGCACCTGTTGAATTTAACAAAATTGACCCAACGTTGAAATCTCCGCGCGGAACATCTGCTTATGAAGAAATGAAACGTTTTATAAATGAATGTCACAAACGTAAAATAAGAGTTATCGCAGCTCTGCCTTGCTGTGCAGGATACGATTTATACAAGAAAAACCCTGCGCTGTTTTTAAAAGACGGGTACGGAAACCCTATCGCGCCTGAGGGCATGGATGATGTCAGAATATTAAACGCAGGCACGGAAAACAATATTAACAATGCCGTATATCAATTATACAGAGATTTTACGGAAATGATGGTTGATTTATCCGTTGACGGAATTTCTGTGAGCATGCCGGAAACAAAACCTGCATCTTTTTGGAAAAAATTAATCAATGAAACAAGAAAATTTGATTCCCAAATGCTGTTTTTAGCGGAAGTTAATCCGGACTCAAACAAAATTTTTAAAGAATATCTTACAATAACACCGACTTCAAAACTTTTAGAGGCAGGATTTGACGGATATAGCGGGAATTATAACAAAATTGAAGATGTTAAAAAAGATTTATATAACTATATAAAATCGGATATGTCAATATCTCAAAAATTTGATAACAAAAAATCCGTTTACGGAAATTTTTCATCATACGACAATGAAAATCCGATTATTAATAACGGCGCGGATTATGTAAGACAATTAATTTGGTTTGGAGCGACCATGCCTGCGAACATGCATTATTTAGACGGCTATACAACAGGTGACAATTACATGTATCCGATGGCAAATAAAAAGGCTGCTGCGTCCATGACTGACGATATGTATTATCACGTAAAACGCGGACAAATTGATATTTATAACTATTCAAGACGTCCTGCGGGAATGGATTTCAATATTTATACCGACTTTGTAACCGCAAACAGATTTAGACTAATGGCATCAGAAGTTATTGCAAAAGGGAATTTTATAACCTTCAAAACATCTAATCCTAACGTTTTAGGTTACGGAAGAAGTTTTAACAACATTACGGTGGTCGTTATCGCAAACACAGCAAAAACAGAATTTGAAAAAATTAAAATAAAAATTCCAAAGATAAACAGCGAGTTTTATTCAGTACCGATAAAAGTATCCGCAAACATTCCGACGCTCGAAAAGGGTGGAATTATTACGAATATGGCACCTTTGGAAATTCAGGTTTTAATGTTCCAAAACTTTAATGCCAAGTAGTTTTTTATGAAGTTCTACGTTATGAACTCGCAAAAAATTAACGCCTTTGTCTATAAGGTTTGAATTTAGAGCAAGCGTGAATATATCTTTTGTAAAATTATCTTCTGTTTGAAGATTTAAAAAACTCTTACGTGAAATTCCAACCATTAACGGACAGTTTAAAGTCTTAAATTCTTCAATACGGCGTAATAATGACAAGCATTGTTCCCGCGTTTTACCAAACCCAATTCCGACATCAAGAATAATTTTATCACCGTTAACCCCATGAGATTTTGCAAGTTCTATTTTTTTATATAAAGATTTAAAAATATCGTCAACCAAATTATTATACTCTGTTTTTTGCTGCATAATATCAGGAGTCGCAGATGTGTGCTGAACAATTACAGGACAGTTAAATTCTGATATTACATCAACCATTTTCAAATCATAATCAAATCCCGAAACATCGTTTATAATATCCGCACCATGTTCTAAGCATATTTTTGCAACCTTCGCACTTCTTGTATCAATGCTAATCGGAAGATTTTGGGTTTTTGCAAAATCAACTATCGGAATTAATTTTTTTAACTGTTCATTATCGTCAACCGCAGATGCTCCGGGCTTTGTGGACTCCGCCCCGATATCAATTATATCGGCACCGTCATTAATTAATTTTTTTAAATGAGATTTTGCATCCTCAAAATTTGTATATCCGTCAGAAAAAGAATTGCCAAGATTTAAAATCCCTACAATATAAGGTCTTGAAAAATCAAACATTTTATTCTTAATCTCAATCGGTTTCAAATTAAGTAAAATGTTATTTTCAATTTGTTCGCCGAGGATTTTAAGATTGAAGGGTTGAAATTTTAATTTCGCGGATATTTTTTTTAATTGAGAGATACTTCCGCCAAGAACGCAATCTGTTTTATCAGTTTTTCCCGTGATTGTTTCTCTGTGTGTTGCGCAATCGGCACCAACAGACAGCGCAGTTTGTTTAAGAATATTTGCCTGAGGAAGTGTTAAATCAAAAATTTTTAAAGTTTTATAATAAAATTTTTTTGCCCCCTCAAAAATATAACTTTTATCGTAACCTACATTTTTTAATTCTTCTTCAATATTGGAGGATAAATCTTTAAAAATAAAGTCTTTCATAAATACAATTTAACACAAAATCAATCTTCATCAACCCAAACATAAGTTTCAAAATCTTCAAACGGGTTTGATTTTTTATGTTTATCAAAAATACTTTTTAAAAAATTTAAAAACACATTAACCATATAATATATTATTTGTTTTTTCTGCGCAAAAAAAACAACATAAAGTTTAATATTTTTTTGGTAAAATAATGATGTGAGGGAGCATCTTTTTTTAAATAAAATAATAAAAACATTAAAAAATTCCGAATATCTCGGAGACGATTGCGCGTATTTAAAAGACCTCGGTATAGTTGTTACGCAGGATACACTTGTTGAGGATGTCCACTTTTCACTTGATTATACTGACGCCTATAAATTAGGTTACAAATCCGCGGCAGTGAATATCAGCGATATTTATGCCTCAGGTGCCGTTCCGAAATATCTTTCCATATCGCTGTCTTTACCTAAAAAATGCAGCGAAAGTTTTGTGGAAGAGTTTTACAAAGCCGTTGATTCTTTCGGACTTGATGTAATTGGCGGGGATATTACGGGTTCTGACAAAATAACAGTTTCTGTTTGCGCCATCGGAATCGTAAAAAACAGAAAAATATCCTCAAGAAAAAATGCTGATATCGGAGATTTGGTAGTCGTCACAGGAGAGCATGGAACAAGTGCTTGCGGATTATTCTTATTACAAAACGGACTTAAAGACGATGATATAATAAATGAACACCTTATGCCAAAAATCGACGGAGCGTTTTCTGCGGAAATCGCCCAAAAATGTACTAAAGATTACGCAATGATGGACACTTCCGACGGTCTTGCGGATGCTCTTTTTAAAATTGCTCAAAGCAGTAATAAAACAATCAAAATTGATTTTGAAAAAATTCCTTATAACAAAAAAATTGAACAATACGCAAATTTTAAAGATTACATACTTTATGGCGGAGAAGATTACAAACTTGTTGCAACCGTTGATAAAGAAACATTAAACAATATTTCGCCCGAATTGTATTATGTAATCGGAGCGGTGGAAGAAAAACAAAATTGTCCGCTCAAAATTAATTTTGGAAATAAAATATCAGACATTAAGAATTTGGACAAGACTTTTAATCATTTTGAGGACAAATAAATGAACTATTGCGCAATAATTACCGCAGGCGGAACATCTTCACGTTACGGACAAAAAAACAAATTACTTGAAAAAATTAACGGAAAAGAAGTTATTAAATATTCTGCCGGGATTTTGCTAAACCACCCTAAAATTAAGCAGGTTATTATTTGTGCAAATAAAAGCATAATCAATACATTAGAAAATATTTTTGACAAAAATGAAAAATTAAAAATTATTGAGGGCGGCTCAACACGGCAAGAATCTGTGTTTAAAGGGTTACAAGAAGTATCATGCGACTATGTTCTGATTCATGACGGAGCAAGACCGGTAATTAATAAAGAACTGATTGACAAAATTATTGAAACCTTACCGACGCAAAAAGCCATAACCGTCGCAACAAAAACAACGGATACGATAAAAGTTGTTCACGACGGCTGTGTTGTAAAAACTCTTAACCGCGATGAATTATATAACATCCAAACTCCTCAAGCGTTCGAAACAAAATTAATCAAACTTGCACACGAAAAATACCATGGACAAAGTTTTTCCGATGATGCCGGAATGATCGAAACCCTTGGGCAAAATGTATTTATTCTTGAAAATGATTACAAAAATATAAAAATTACAACAAAAAACGATTTAGACATTGCAAAAATATATCTAAAAATATAAAATACTGTTATGAGTAAAATAATTAAAATAGTTATATCATCCATAGTGACATTATTTATACTATCGGCAATAGCAATAGGCGGACTGCTTTATTTCGGCTTGTTCGAAAATCTTACAAACGGGATTGTCGGAATGTATTATGTAAACAAAGGCGATAAAGCATATCGAAAGAAAAATTTGGCAAAAGCCATTGAATACTACCAAAAAGGACTTAAAGCGTATCCGAAACATTTTGAAGCATGGACAAATCTTGGTAATATTTACGTAACTTATGAAGATTTTTACAGTGCAAAAGATGCCTATGAACATGCCATAGAAGTTAAACCAAATTACACAATAGCGCGTATGAATTACGGAATTATTGCAACCGAAAAACTTGGAGATTTTGAAGAAGCAATAAAGCAATTTAACAGCATTTTAACCGCCAAAAATAAAATATGGTTTATTCCGTTTATTTTTAACAATAAAAAAAGTACAAAAATGAACAAAGGACTTGCTTACTACAACCTTGGCGTTGCATACAGAATGAAATCTTTTTATGAGTCGGAAAATCAACCTCAGGCGGAAGAAGATTTAAGAAACGCTATCAAATACTATGAAGAGGCGCTTAAAATTATGCCAAAAGATTACAGTACTTTGTTTAATTTGGGAGTCGTTTATCAATTATCGGGAAATACAAAAAAATCAGCACAAAATTATTGCAAAGCAATCGCCATTGAACCGATGAATTACGAGGCTCATTACAACCTTGCAATACTTTTACGCCACCTAAAAATGTACAAGGAAGCCTATAACGAAATTGAAAAAGCAACCATTCTGGCCTCTGAGGGAAATATAAACTCTAACGCTCAAAGCTATGTTTTTGATATACTTAACGATATGTCAATGGCTTTGATTGTAAATGATGATTACAAATCTTTACTTGAGACACAAAATAATAGTGAAATTACGTATGTTCACGGTAAAATGGTAGCAACGGAAGATTTGGATAAAGCCATTTTGAAAAATCTTAAAAAATGTGAAGCAAAAGAATACATCGAAGAGGATTCTGATTAATTGAAAAACTACGAACTAAACCTTTTATCAAATATTTCAAAAATACTTATCAGCAAACGCAAGCCCGCTGATATTGTTTCGACAATGGAAAAATTTATCAACCGTTTCGGAAAAATTACAAAACAGTTTGTATGTGTAAAAAAAATAAATATTTTTATATATGATGAAAGCATAAGAACGCTCCGTGATTTTTCAAAAAGCTGGATGACCCTCGATAAAAGTGACGCCGCAGAGCTTTATGAAAAAATCCTTAATTTTCAACAATACGATTTTTATGTAAACGATTTGCCGTACAAAATGACAGATTTTGGAGAAATTGAAACAAATTCGGTTGAAAATGCTCTCTATATCCCAATCCGACAAAGTAAAAAGCCGTTTGGAATATTAGAACTTATTTTTGAACATGACGTAAAAGATTTTTTAACGGAAGATTTTTTCAAAATGCTTTCTGTTGCAACATATCAGGTTTCTTTAAAAATTCAAAACACCATTCTTGCGGAACAAATGCAAAAAAACATTAACTTCCACAAAGCAATGAAAGATATAGCAAAAATTATTGAAACACAATATGAATTGAGTTATGTAATACCGATTATCGGTGAAATGATTGACCGATTTGTTGCGGACCATTTAATATACATGTTTTTGAAAAACGAAAACACGTTTAACCTCATGTGGCCGTCAACTTGCCGGGATAAAAAAATTGCCGAAGTTGTTGCAACAATTTCGAACGACAGAACAATTTTAGCATTTGATAACAAAATAGGAGTGTTTCCTTTAACGGGAGAGCATAGCTCTATATTGGGCTGTGTCGTTGCAAAAAGCAGTATTGAAAGCCTTAATGCGGAAGAAATTAACTATATTGAACAGTTAACAAAACAATCCTCCATAACAATTAATCGAGCAAACGCTTATGCCGAGATTTTGAAATACGCAACAAGTGATGCCCTTACAGGGCTTAACAACCGACGCCAATTTGAAGAACGTTTAAAGCAGGAAGTTTCTAATGCAAAACGTCAAAAACATCCTCTTTGTGCAATCATGCTTGACATTGACTTTTTCAAAAAAGTTAATGACACATACGGACACTATGCGGGCGATGTTGTTTTAAAAAAAGTTGCAAGCCTTATAAAATCAGCACTTCGGGAATATGATATTCCGTCAAGATATGGCGGAGAAGAGTTTATTATTCTATTGCCGTCAACAAAAGTTGATGATGCCTATGTGGTTGCCGAACGTTTGAGAAAAACCGTCGAAGATACCAAAATTGATGTTCCGACAGAAAAAGGCGATTCAATAGCTTATACGTTAAATGTAACAATAAGTTCCGGAGTGTATCAATACAAAGAAACGGATACGCCTCAAGAGTTTTACCAAAACGCGGACAAGGCGCTTTATTCGGCAAAAGAAAGCGGACGTAACAAAGTTGTCATTAATGATGGAACCTTGTAAGTATCTACCATTATTTTTATAATTTAAAATCCAATAACTCTGATGTCGTTATCTCAAATGCGGATGCAATTTGCAATAAATTAGTATAACGAATATCCGTCAATCCTCGTTCAATATCGCTTATTGTTCGTATGGATACATTTGCTAATTCTGCTAATTTTTCTTGAGAAAATCCTCGTTTCATCCGTTCTAAACGTATTTTATTTCCAAGTTCCAAAAGTTTTATGTTCTTCATCTCTATTTCATTTTAATAGACTTGACATTTTTTCAAAATGAGATATACTGTTAATACATGTGATATATCACATGTATTAACAGTATGATACATACAAATAAGGAGATATAAAATGAAAAAAGCATTTACATTAGCAGAGGTGTTAATTACACTTGGAATAATCGGTATTGTTGCGGCTCTGACAATTCCGACATTGATGCAAAAGCACAATGATGCCGTAATCGTAAACAGGTTCAAAAAAACTTATTCCGCATTGCAAAACGCTTATGAAATGATGCAGGCAGAATATGGAATGGCTGACAAATGGGATTTACGAGGACATGCTGCTCAAGAAAATGAACTTATAGATAGATTTGCAAAATATCTAAAATATCAACAAAAATGTTATGTAGGCGACGCAAGTTGTGTTCCAAATGTTACATATAAAAAAGCAAATGGAGATGACGCGGAGAATTGGTCAACAGAAGCAGTGGTTGCCAATCGTTCAAGCATGATTTTAGCAGATGGACAGTTTTTCATGTTAAATGTTCGAGTAGATGGAACAAAGTGTCCGTCAGAAGAAACTGATGCAGAAAAATGTAAACCGCTAAGTGATATGCCACTGCAATTTTATGTAGATATAAATGGGGAAAAGGGACCCAATAAAAAAGGAGAAGATTTTTTCTACATTTTTGCAGATGGAGAATCTGGTAAACTGATTCCGGGAGGATGGAAAAAAACAGTAGAATCAAAGCAATTAAATTTTGTAATTGACTGTATTAACGGAAATGGAGCAAATTGTGCAAATTGGATAATTGAAAACGGAAATGTTGATTACCTGCATTGCTCTGATTTAAGTTATGACGGAAAAACAAAATGTAATTAAGAAATAATACAAAAATGACTAAAAAACAAATTTTTATTAAAGATTAAAAAATTTATGCCGATGTACATTTCAGGTAATGCAATATTATAAGGATTTATCATGAGTGACATCAAAAAATACTCAAAAGAGGGCGCTGTTCATAATATTAGTCAAAAACAAATGGAAGCGCTAAAAAAAATTCCTAAAAAAACGATTGAAAAATTAAAAAAAGCCGAAAATTTAAAAGACCAAAACATAAGCCCGGATACAATTTTTAATACAAAGGATAATGCCAAAGCTATATATGAAACAAGAAAAGCCTTAGGTATAAAGCCTGAAGAAATTGAACTTATTGATAAATTAGGCGGAATTGACAATCTTTTTGATATTATTGATGCGGACGGAAACGGTAATGTTTCGTATGAAGAACTTATCGAAACAACAAATGTCGATAATGAAGAATGGGCTGTAAATACGGATTTTTCATTAAGTGCACAAGATATTGTTACAATTTATGACAACGCAATGGCATCAGAAGATGCAGTTGTTACGGAAAATGAACTTGACGGTTCTACAAATTATAAATTTAAAGACGGTGCCGAATCTACTATTTACAGAGATATGGATGGCAACGTAACCTATAATATAACAAATGAACCTCTTCCTAAGGGAGAACGAAAAGAAGCACTGCACGACTATATTAACAGAGTAACAAATGAAACAACTTACGACAAAAAAGGTCGTGTAAAACAACAAAAAGAAGACCATGCCGGAACTTTATATGATAAAAAAGTAGATGTTAAATATAAGTTAGGCGGAAATAAAGTTGTTACAACAACTACCGTGGGAAGAATAACAGACGTAGAATATGACAAAAAAGGAAATGTCGTATCTCAAGAAGAATTTCTGAGAAACAGTTCTGACGGTAAAATTGATACAACATATCAAAAATCAGTCGGAGAGTGTTGGCTTTTGGCTCAGGTAAAATCTTTAAGCGACACGGTTGTCGGACAACAAATAATAAAAGATGCGATAAAAATCAATTCTGACGGTTCCGTAACCGTAAAACTAAAAGGTGTCGGAATGGAATATACGTATCCTCTTGACCGCGTTGCGTCAAGAGATTATTACACTCCGGGCATGGAATATTCCGAAGGGGATATAGACATGCGCTTTATTGAACTTGCTATAGGAGATTTCCGAAAAGAAGCAATGAATTACCCTGTCGGAGAAACGCTACAAGCTATATTCCCGTCCGATGCAACGGAAAATGACCCTCTTGACGGCGGTGGTTTAAGTGAAGCAATCTTTTACCTTACCGGAGTTATACCTGAAGATGTTTATTCCTATAGTGATATCGAACGTCAACTTGAAAATAAATCTCAACGACCGGATTCTTATACATTGGTAACTGCGTTTAAGGAAACAGATCCGTCTGTTGGAAAGTTCAATGATTTTAACTATAACATTGTATCAGGGCATGAATATTCAATATCCAGAGTAACTGCCGATACAGTATATGTTGTGAACCCTTGGGATTCATCAAAAGAAATTGCATATCCGAAAGATAAGTTCATGCAAAATTGCGTAGCAACAAGTTCTGTAAATCTTGATCAATTCTTTCCAAGAAAAATCTATTTTAAATGATAAATAGTATCATACACAACAAAAGAAGAAAAAATTTTTAATAAAATGCTATATATGAACTTGAAGTTTTTTGAGACATGGTTTTCAATAATGAAGTAATTATTAAAATGGAGGATAAAATTATGAAAAATTTATTCACCCGAGCAGGGGAGGGGGGCGTCAGGTTCCAAAGGCTGTGAGGACGCGCTTTTAGGTTCTCGAGGGAATGGGGGGCATAAGCCTTAAAGGTAGTCAGGGAGCGGATTTTGCTCTCGAAGACAAGGGGGCGTTATGTTCCAAAGGCTGTGAGGACGCGCTTTTAGGTTCTCGAGGGAATAGGGGCATAAGCCTTAAAGGTAGTCAGGGAGCGGATTTTGCTCTCGAAGACAAGGGGGCGTTATGTTCCAAAGATAGTGAGAACGCGGATTTAGGTCTTGAAAATTTTAACAGCCTGTCATTGCGAGGAGTGCGTCAGCACGACGTCGCAGCGGATTTCCGTACGGATGGCGTCGAGGACGAAGTCCGAGCAAATCCGGATAGCGAGCAGAAAGAGCGGACTTGTGGCGAAGCCACAAATAGCGATTCTCTGCGAGCGTGGAGGAAATCCAAGACAATCT
>JAFUZZ010000115.1 GCA_017476325.1 bacterium
AGCAAAAGTTGCTTATTACAACAATGTTATAAGTGATATGTTTGAAAATGAGGATGTTACAACCTGGGGAATTGACCCGTCAGGAGATGTTTCCGAACGTGCCGCAAGAACGTTAGATTTTATTAATAACAAATTGTCAAATTATTTTGATATTAAAGATATTCCGATACCTGAAGGCGATGCAAGCGGCTGTATTTGGGTTTACTTAAAAGATGGAAGCCGCTTATCCGTATATCAAAATAGCAGCGGACCTTTGTATATTCGTTATCATAATCCTACCGAGTCAGTAGCTCATATTGATATATACAAAGAAATATGGAACGACGGACGAATTAGAACTTTAAATTTGGATCATTAAAGATAACAAAAGGCGGGCAAAATCTATAGTATGCCCGTCTTTTACCTACTTTATAACTTCAAGCACAAATTGTAATGCCCCGTTGTTTTTTTCAAACACGTTATGACATGCCTGTACAGCCACGTCATAATTTGATTGATTTAGCAGTAAATTTTTACACTCCATATAAAACTCTTCTTGGTTTTTCACAACCTTTGCGGCTTTTTCATGGGTCAAAATTGCATAAATATCTTTAAAATTATGAATACATGGACCTGAAATTACAGGCTTTGAAAAAATTGTTGCCTCCAATGGATTATGTCCGCCCGTTTTATTAAAACTACCGCCCAAAAAAGCAATATCGCAAACGGAATACATCTTTCCAAGTTCTCCCATTGTATCAAGCAGCATAATCTCACTTGAGTCAAAATTACCGTTTTCGGAGCGTTTGCAAACTCCAAAACCTGTTGCTTGCACCAATTTGTAAACACTTTCGTTTCTTTCGGGATGACGCGGAGCAATAATCAATTTCAAATTCGGAATTTCTTTTTTTAATTTACAAAATGTTTTAATAACTATTTCATCCTCGCCTGTATGGGTACTTCCCGCGATTATGGTCGGATAATTGTGTTCGAAATCAATTTTATCGGGTTTTTTAATATCAAATTTCAAATTTCCCATAACTTTCGTTGTTTGAGAATTTGCTCCAAGGTTTATAAATTTATTAAAATCCTGTTCGCTTTGCGGAAAAATCGCAGTGTATTTTTTCAAAATCGGTTCAAAAATAAACTTTAATTTTTTATAAGAATTAAAGGTTCTGTCAGAAATTCTCGCGTTAATGATATATGCTGGAAAATTTTTTCTATTAGTAATATTTGCAAAATTCGGCCACAATTCAGTTTCCATAATAAAAATTTTTGACGGATTAATTTTGTTTAGCATGCGGTTTATAAAAATCGGAAAATCGAGCGGAAAATAAGTAATGTAATTTGCAGTTTCGGACAATTTTTTGCGGGCAATATCCTGTCCTGTTTTTGTTCCCGTCATAACAACAATATCAAGACTTGGAAAAGTTTCACGAGTTTTTTTTATCAGATTTTCCATTGCCAAAACTTCACCAACCGAAACGCCATAAAACACAACGGGTTTGTTTAATTTTGGCAAATCTTTGTATAATGCCATTTTTTCTTTAATTCCAAAAATGAGTTTTCGCTTAAATAAACCCGCCAAAAGCCAAAAAGGTAAAATTAAAATGAATAATAATGTAGATAAAATTCCGTAAATCATAAAATAATTATATATTAAAAATTTTTTATTGAGAAAAAAGTTCTTTCATGCAAAAATAAATTCAAGAAAGAGAGAGGAGATAAATATGCAAGACAAGACTTTTCTAATGATTCCGGGACCAACACCGGTTCCCGAAAGCGTTTTACTGGATATGGCAAAACACCCTATAGGACACAGGAGCAAAGAGTTTTCGGCAATATTAAAAGAAGTTTATGCAGACTTGAAATGGCTTTTTCAAACAAAAAATGACGTATTTATATATACAGCAAGCGGAACAGGCGCAATGGAAGCCGCAATGTCAAACCTTATTAACGAGGGAGATAAAGTTCTTTGCTGTGTAATCGGGAACTTTGGCGCACGCTGGGCCAACATTGCAAAATCAAGAGGTGCGGAAGTTATTAAAATTGAGGCGGAACTTGGAAAAACAATTAAACCTGAACAACTTGAAGCTGCATTAAACGAACATAAAGACGTAAAAATCGTCACAATGACTCATTCAGAAACATCAACAGGTGCTAAAAATGATATCAAAACACTTTGTGAAATAGTATCTAAGACTGACGCTATCTCTATTGTAGACGGTGTAACGAGTGTAGGCGCAATGCCTGTTAAAATGGATGAGTGGAAAATTGACGTTTTAGTTTCAGGTTCACAAAAAGGATTTATGATACCTCCGGGACTGTCTTTCCTTGCCGCATCGGAAAAAGCGTTCAAAATGCATGAGCAGTGCAAATATCCAAGTTTTTACTTTGATTGGACTGCGCACAAGAAAAACCTTGCGGATGATACAACTCCTTGGACACCTGCAGTTAATTTGATAGTAGCACTTAGAACCGCATTAAAAATGATGAAAGCTGAGGGGCTTGAAAATATTTACGCACGCCATGAGAGAATTGCTCTTACACTAAGAAAAGCTGTACGGGCATTAGGTTTGGAACTGTTTGTAAAAGACGATAATTGTGCAAGTTTTGCAATTACATCAATTTTACCGCCTGAGGGAATTTCTGTTCCCGATATCAGATCAACATTCAAAAACGATTTTGATATTGTGGTTGCAAACGGTCAAAAAACACTCAAGGATAAAATCTTTAGAATGGGAACTTTAGGTTTTGTATCAGACAGAGATTTGTTAACTGCGGTTGCATCTTTGGAGGCTGTACTTGCAAAACTCGGACACAACTTTGAAAAAGGTGCCGGAGTAAGAGCTGTTTTAGAGTCATTGTATTAATATTAAATAAATAACATATTAAAAAAACGAGGGGGACATATCAAATTTCAGTCCTCCTCGTTTTTAAAACAATTAGAATTTGAACGGATAATCGTCAGGGATTTTCCAATTATTATATTGTATATATGCAGTACAGTATATTTTATTTCCTCCGGTATTGTTACATCCGTATCCGGCGACACTACCGTCTCTCAAATCGTTTTCGGTTCCTGTCCAAGCATATTTATATGGTTCAAACCCTTTTTTGTAATGCCAACGGTTGTGAGAGAGACTTTCTTGAGGAACAAATCTAAAAGTAAATAAGTCTTTACCGTTTTGTGCGTTTTCCTTATTTTCATAGTTCTGTGCTTTTGGATAAAAATCAAAGTGTCTGGCATCAGAAGTACTTAAAAGACTTCCGTCAGGGTATGCTACAACACAAACCTCTTCATCTGGTTTAATTTCTGTAGTTTTAATATAATCTTTCAAATACTTATCAACCCAATCACATGGATGCTCAAATGATGATGAGGCGTCCCATTTTTCTTTTGGTCCGTTTTCGACTTCGGATAATTCTACCGCCTGATTCATTGTTGAATAAAACTTTGCAAGTCGAGTTTCGACAATACGTTTATTGTTGTTTGAGATTAGTGTCGGAATTGCAAGTGCGGCAACTACACCGATGATGCCGAGGGTGATTAGGACTTCGGCAAGGGTAAAGCCCCTGAGGGGCACCAAAAGAGACCGCCTATTTCGCAAATTTTTGACGTAAGATATTAACACTAAAGCATGATGTTTCCAATCAAAAATTTGCCGGCGGTGCAG
>JAFUZZ010000116.1 GCA_017476325.1 bacterium
AACGCCCCCCCCCCCTGCTCGGGTGAATAATTTCTTCATAAGTAACCTCCGTTTTTTATATTAACATTCTTATTATAAACCATGTCTCAAAAAATTCAAGCCCCTTGTGCTTGGTTTTTTGTATGTTTTATAAAAACATGACATGGATACAATTTTGTGCTACCATAATCTTATGTTCACAGGGATTATCGAAGAAGTAGGGAAAATACTAAAATACGATTTGGATACTGTTGAAATTCAGTGTTCTAAAGTGTTAGAAGATACCAAAATCGGTGATAGTATTTGCGTAAATGGAGTCTGTCAAACCGTAACGGAAATTTCTCAAAACTCTTTTAAAGCAAATCTTTCTCAAACAACAAAAAATATTACCACCTTTTCAAGTATAAAAACGGGTTCTCTTGTTAACCTTGAGCGCGCACTCTCATTAAGTTCAAGACTCGGAGGGCATCTCGTTTCAGGTCACATAGAGGGAATAGGTTATATTAAAAAAATTGATAAACTCGATGAATTTTTTAACATATTTGTTGAAATTCCTCAGAATCTTGAAAAATACGTTGTTAAAAAAGGCTCTATAACTATCGACGGAATTAGCCTCACCGTCGCGGATTTACAAAATAATACCGTTATGGTATCGGTTATTCCGCACACTTTTAATAATACAAATTTGAAATGCAATTATAGCAGTGTTAACATCGAAACGGATATTTTATCAAAATATGTTGAAAAATTTTTATCAACGGGTAATAATAATGTTAAGAATGTAATAGACGAAAAGTTTTTATTTGAAAACGGGTTTTAGTTGGAAGTGACAGAAATTTTTGATAGTATAGAAGATGCTTTAAAAGATTTTTCAATCGGCAAACCGATAATCATTGCCGATGACGAAGATCGTGAAAATGAGGGAGACTTAATCTGCTCCGCTCAATTTGCCAATGCTGATATCATTAATTTCATGTCAAAAGAATGCCGAGGTCTAATTTGCATTGCGATTACAAAACAGCGCGCTCAGGAACTTCAACTTCCTCAAATGGTTCAAAACAACACCGAAAAACTTCGCACAGCCTTTACACTAAGCATTGACGGTGCGGAAAAGTTTGGAGTTACAACCGGAATTTCCGCCTTTGACAGAGCAAAAACCGTAGAAATCGTTGTTAATCGAAATTCCAAACCGGAGGATTTACGGCGTCCCGGGCACATGTTCCCTTGTACAGCAAAAGATGGCGGTGTGTTTGAACGCAAAGGACACACCGAAGCATGTGTAGATATTGCAAGACTGTGCGGGCATTTTCCTGCCGCGGTTATGTGTGAGGTTATGCTCCCTGACGGAACAATGGCTCGACGTGACAATCTAAAGGATTTTGCAAAAATACATAATCTCAAATTTATAACCGTTGAACAACTCATTAATTATCGCATAGTACATGACCGCATTGTTAAAAAAGAGGCGCAGGCGTTTTTACCAACGAAGTTCGGAGAGTTTGAAATTTTTGGATACAGAAATGAATTTTCTGATGTGGAACATATTGCGATAGTTAAAAATGACTCCTCCGATAAAGTTCCGATGATTAGGGTCCACAGCGAATGTTTTACGGGGGATGTTTTGCACAGTCTGAAGTGTGATTGCAACTCTCAACTCCATTGTGCAATGGAAACAATCAATAAATATGGAAAAGGCGCTGTGATTTATTTAAGAAATCATGAGGGCAGAGGAATAGGACTCGTTAACAAAATTAAGGCTTATCGACTTCAAGAACTTGGACAGGATACGGTCGAGGCAAACATTTCTTTGGGATTTGACGCGGATATGAGAGATTATGCGGAAGCAGCTCAAATTATTTTTGACTTGAATTTTAATAATTTTAGATTAATATCTAATAACCCGGAAAAAATTAACGGATTGAAAAAGTATGGATTGAATATTGTTGATCTTGTTAAAATAGAGCCGGAAATTAATGATTATAATAAAATATATTTAGAAACGAAAAAAACGAAAATGCATCACTTATTTTAAGTTAGTAAATGGAGAAGATATGGACGAAAGATACGAAACACAGTTTTTAACACCTGAATATCACAAGATTTTTACGGGAATTTACAACGATTTTACATCATCGGCTTATGATGTTTACAAATTTGAAGTTCCGCCTTTGGATTACAAGTCCTTTTTGGCATCCGTAGAACGAAATTTAATAAACTGTATTATATTGCTTGAAAATAAAATCCCGGTTGCGTTTTTAGTGTATACAACCGTAACAACGGAGGCAATAGAACTTAATTTAATCCACTGTCTTGGAAACGAAGATGTTTCAACAAAAAGAAAAATGTTAATTGAAGAGTTTTTGAAACAAACTCAGTATATGGGAAAAGTTGTTTGCTATCCGATGGTAGGACCGCAGGGTGATTTTATAGCAGAACTTGCAACATACGGGTTCAAGTTTGTGGGTCAGGCTGTTTTAAGATTTTGGTTTGACAAAAACTTTGATTGTTTGAAGATTTTAAACAATGCCGAATTGAGAGAAATTGCACCTGAGTACGAACTTGTATCATGGAACAACGATTACAAGGAGCATGTCGTAACCATTGTTCAACAGGCATTTGAAAACACTGCGGATGCTGAATTTGATCCTCGTTTCAAAACGCTTGATGGTGTTCGCGATATTATCGAAAAAATTGTTGACGGAACATACGGGGAATTTTTACCTGATACGGCAACAATATTACTTCACAACGGCGGAGTTTGCGGGTGTTGTTTGACAAATATTACAGACGGCAAAATCGCTAATATTCCTATTTTTGCAATAGCAAAAGATCATCAGGGTAAAGGAATTGCAAAACATTTGCTTAAACGCTCAATCAGTCTTTTGGCAGAAAAAAATGAACGCGGAGAAAGGGAATTTGCCGAAATTAATACTACAACCGAAACTGACAACTATCCTGCATTGAATATGTATCGCGGAATAGGTTTTAAAGAGGATTATTGTTATCCGCAAAGTTATTTGCCGGTGAAATAGGATTATAGTATTTTAGACTTGAGTAACTAAAAAACAGTCTGTCATTGCGAGGAGTGAAACGACGAAGCAATCTCAATCGCATTATATACATGGATTGAGGATGACTAAAAAGCCAAATTTGACTTTTTGACTGTTCGCTTTGCGGAGATAGAAACGACCGTTTTGCAAATTTATCACAAAATAAAATAAGTCACATAGTTAACCTTACAGGGCAATGATTATATTTAACTAAATGATGCATAATCATGTCGAAGGGAATAAGGAACCCATTTTAATAAGGAGGTTAAATTAAAATGACAAAGAAAAAATTCTCAATGGCTGCTGCTTTGGCTGTTGGCTTAGTATCTATCTCAATGACTTCAACAATGGCGGCATGTCCGTGCGGACAACACAAAAACATTTCGGAATGTCCGCAAAACAATGCTTGTTCACATGAATTTGTAGGATGTGATAACAATATTACAAAATCCGACATGAAACAAGTTTACAATTATCCGTATGCAATCTACGGTGAAAACAACTACGTTGGCGAAACTCAAAACTCAATCTATTCAACATATTCTGCTTGGGATTTGGACAATAACTCAAACGGCGTAAAAGTTTCTACGGACGGAATGATTACAGGTGCAGCAGCAGGTTGCGGATGCAATTCTAAAATGCCTGTTTTGGAATCAAGACAACTGAATGAAAAAATTCCATGCTCATCTTGCGGCGATGAAGAAAATGCCTCAATGGAAATTGAAACAGAAAGTTCAATAAACGCTTTGAAAAAATCTTTTGCACCCATTGACCCGTCAGAAATGATGACAGGTGCCGCTGCCCCTTTAAGCAACATTTTTCCTGATGTTCCTCAGGGCTATTGGGCAAGTTGCGACATTAACAGACTTGCAACAACAAACGTAGTTGCGGGTTATCCTGACAGAACCTTCAAACCGTCAAGAAATATCTCAAGAGCAGAGTTTGCATCAATGATTGTTAAAGGTTTTAACCATGACGTTAACGACTATTCCAGACTTGCAAATTTCAAAGATGTAAGCAAAAATCATTGGGCTTTGCCTGCTATTTCAAAAGCAGTTGAAGAGGGCTTAATGTGTGGCTGCGGCGGTGACAAGTTTATGCCGCAAAAGAATGTTTCAAGAGTTGAAGCCTTGACAGCTATGTCAAAAGGGATTAAATGTGATATCGACCAAGAAAAAGCAAACAACATTTTGAGCCAATATTGCGACTCAAACACATTGCCTGAATGGTCAAAAATCCCTGTAGCAAAAGCTCTTGATGCCGGTGCATTAAAAGACAGTCCCCAAGGCAACAGAATTAATCCAAATCAGGATGCGTCACGTGCCGAAGTTGCATCTATGTTGAATAACACAAGGATTGCGGCAAATTACGACACGGTTCCGGTTGCGGAAAATTGCGATAAACTTCCGACAAAGGCTTATGTTCAAAACGAAGAAATTGTAAAAGTTCCGACTCTTAAACTTGAGTTTTTAGATGAAATTAACGCAAAATCTTCTCATGTCGGACAACAGTTTGCGACAACAACCTTGGAAGATATTACAATCAATGGTAAATTGTACCCTGCGGGTTCTCGCGTAAACGGCAGAATTGTTGAAGTTATCAGACCAAACAAGTGTGATAAGGGAAGTTTAAAACTTTCATTTGATACAATTCAAGGCTGTGACGGCTGCAAGGCAGATTTGCCAAGACAAGTATTGACCGCTCAGGTCGGAGCATGCAGAAAGAAACAAAATGTTGTTTCAAGACTTGTTACAATGCCGTTTACACTTGCGGGCAGTTTGATAGGTATTGTCGGCAGAACAACGGGCGGTATGATATCTTCAGCAGGTAACGCTGCAGAAAGTTTGACAAACGGAACAGGTATTGCATTGGGTGAAACATTCCAAGGTCAATTCAGAGCGGCAGGCAGAAGTTTACAAGATGCGGCGATTGCAACGGTAAAAGCCCCTGTTGACTTTGCAATGACAGGTGTTACGGGTGCGTTTAACTTGTTGCAAAATACCGGTGATGAAGTTGCATACCTTGTTGACCCTAACGGCAGACGAATTTCTCAGGTTAACCCTAAAGAACAAATTACTATTGCATTTGGCTGTGATAAATAACGCCATTTTGCAAGCAAAAACTCCTCCTATTTCGGGGGAGTTTTTGTTTTATTTTGTTTAATAATGTTTTTTAATCACATTTTTGTTTTCCGTTCCAAGAGAGGTCGTTGCACTTGAGGTAATCAAGATTATCTTTGTATATAATCCAAGCAGCACATCCCCAACCTTCGGAATTATCAGATGCACAATGTTCATCAAAAGGGTCGTTACTTTCAGGAACACCCGCAGGGATTATTTTATCTTTTAAGACATCAAATTCAAAATAATCCTTTCCCCAAGAATTAGGACCTTTTTCACCGTTTACATCATAGAATATATGGTAAACAGGACTATGATCTCCTGTCGGATTTCCCCTAAAAATAAGCAGAGAACCGTCACTTAAAATTGCTTTGTAGGCATAATCTGCAGGACCAAGACTTTGAGGCTGAATTGAACCATTTTTATAAGAATATGCTCCGTTGAACATACAGTCGGTTTCACCTGTTCCACAGTTTTTAGCAATATTTAAGTATGGTTTAAACATATTAAATACGCCTGTAGAACCCTCTTCATCCATTTCAAATTCACCAAAATTATTTTCATTATCGACTTTATAATTAGAGTACGCGTTAGTTAATACACTAAACATTTTTTTAACTTTAGAAACAGTTTCCCGTTCGTTTGTTTTTTGCATCAAAGTCGGAATGGTTAGTGCTGCAACTACGCCAATGATACCTAGGGTGATTAAGACTTCGGCTAAGGTGAAAGCAACTTTTCTATAACATAAGATTGCCACACCCTCTCTTCGTTCGGGTTCGTAATGACATGGAGTGGTATGTACTGCGTTTAAAGTGGAATTGAAATGACGTTTTATAGAGTCTAATGCGTTCGCTTGCAATGACGTATAACCAATGTCATTTTGGCTCAAATCGCGTCTTTGCTTGCCTTTAAGGCTAACGCCCCCCCCCCCCTGCTCGGGTCAATAAATTTTTCATAAAATACCTCCTAGTTTATTAACTACATTGTCATTATAAACCATGTCTCAAAAAAATCAAGCCCTAAATTTAATTTAACGAGCAATCTTTTTTGTTAAAAATACTTTATATACATGTGTTGTCATGTGTGTGCGGAGTAAGTGTATATGATTTTATCTAAAATAGGGTTTAATATTGGCGAAAATATCAAAACGTTTGCGTCAAATCCTATTAAAAAATGTTTTAAACCTGTCGAAAATAACTTGTCACCATTAAAACAGGATGTCGTACAGATAAGCAATGAGACTCAAAAATTTATCAAAAAATTTGCCGGCGAATATCCGAATACTTCATCCACTAAAATTAACGGTCAAAGTTTTACGAAATATAACGGCTCGCAAATGGGTTCAAATCCTGCGTTTTGGGCAACAAACGACTCTACGGGCGAACTTTTTTATATAAAAATGGCAGGAAGTTCCTCTAAGACCGCCCATCTTCAAGAAGAGGTTACGGCAACTAACCTCTATAAACTCGCAGGGCTTAATGCTCCCGATGTTGAAATGTGCAAACTCCAAGACGGCTCAATGGCTATGAAAAGCAAGTTTACTCCTGGGTTGAGCGAAATTAAAAATTCTAAAGATGTTCATGAAGGTTTTGCCGCAGACGCCTGGCTTGCAAACTGGGATTCCCTGCTTTGGGGTAATACTCAGGTTAAAGACGGTCATTCTTTTAAAATAGATAACGGCGGGGCTCTAAGATTTAGAGCGCAAGGTGCTCCTAAACCTAACTTCGGCGATAGAGTCAATGAACTTACAACACTTGTTGACGGACGAAATTGGCAAAGTACTTCAATGTACAATAATATCTCGCATGAAGATTTGGTTAATTCTTTTAAAAGAGTTTGTAATATAAAGGATAACGATATCAAGAATTTAGTCAAAGACAAAGACTTAGCGCAAACGTTAATTGCCCGAAAAGCGTACTTGTCGGATGTTTTACAAAAAATAGAAGAAAATCCTAAAGGAAATGAAACTTTGATTAGTTATTTTAATAAGCTAAAGGTTTGATATCTTGCGTAACGTTAAGAATTTGCCAAAATTTAATTTGATGATATTCTAAAAATATGAAAAATAATTACTTAAAGTATTGGTCTGTACCGTTTATTACTTTCTTTGCATTCTTATTAATTGCGTTTATGGTGTGTAATGTTCAAGGGGTTACGGTTTTTGATATAAAAATAATTCATTTTTTGCAAAATTTATTAACCTGTATTACTCCCGAATGTGCAGCAAAAATATCACTTTTTCATCATAACTGTTCCGGCATTATTTTGTTGGGCGTTTTATTCTTTTTGATTTACAAAAAAGATTTTAAACTTGCAATGCTTTATCTTGTAAGTGATTACACTTGCAGAGGTGTTGTTACTTTTTTTAAAGAAATAATACAGCGTCACAGACCGCCTGTTGAAATACAGCCGCTGTACCATCCTGATGATTTCAGTTTTCCTTCAGGACACAGTTATGCTGTTATGCTGTTTTTGGGATTGATGATTTATATAATTTTTAAGTATGTTGAAAATAAAGTCGTAAAATACATCCTGACGCTAATTTGTACGGTAATAATAATTCTTGTGGGACTTTCACGTTTATTGCTGGCGGTTCATTATCCGACAGATGTTTGTGCGGGTTTCTTGCTTGGATTTACCGTCGTTGCGATAGTTTGGATTGTTGATAAAAAATAAGAAATAAAAAGGGGAAATGATTATGGGTATTAATTTTAAAGTTGATAAAGAAAAATGTGTTCATTGCGGACTTTGTATCAAAGATTGTATGTCGGAAATTATTACTTTCGATGAGAATAAAATTCCGGTGACGATTGAAGAAAGAGAGAAGAATTGTATAAAATGTCAGCACTGTCTTTCTGTTTGTCCTGTCGGTGCAATCTCTGTTTTGGATAAAAATCCTGAGGAAAGTACGGAATTTAAACATGAGTTTAACAGTGACGAAATTTTAGAACTTATCAAAGAAAGAAGAAGTATCAGATATTACAAAAAACAAAATGTAGAGCCGGAACAACTCCAAAAATTAAAAGATATGTTGAAATATGTTCCAACAGGAGTGAACAACCACCAACTACATTTTACGTTTGTTGAAAACCTTGATATGATGGAACAAATCAGAACAAAGGTTAAAGCCACGCTGTTGGATTTGGTTGACAACAACAAAATTGCTGCAAGAATGTTCAGAAGATATTTGGTACCTATCAAGAAAGGTAAAGACGTAATTTTTAGAGGTGCTCCTCACATGGTTATTGTATCCACTCATGAAAAAGCACCTTGCAAGGATATTGATCCGATAATTGCGCTATCTTATTTTGAACTTTATGCAAAATCTTTAGGTATCGGAACTTGTTGGTGCGGGCTTGCTTATTACTGCTTTAGTATGATTCCGCATTTGAAAAACATAATTAAAGTTCCAAAAACGCATAAAATCGCCTATGTAATGCTTTTCGGTTATCCTGAATTTAATTACAAGCGTTCGACTCAACCTGAGGCTTACGGCATGGATACTGTCGATGAATTGAGTGAGGATGAAACTTTTGGTGACAAAATAAAAAACTTTTTCTCAAAAGATTAGTTTGTAATATAATTGTTTTGTAAGCGGATAAACTTTCTATATTGATAGGCAGGAAAGATAAATCAAATGGAACAGTTAATTTTACTAATTAAAACAACGGCTCTTGCAGGCATGGGCGGAACAGGTCTTGGCGGTTTAATAGGGGCTTTATTTAAAAAAGATTCAGTTAAAACGGTCAGTCTTTTGTTAAGTTTTGCCGGCGGAGTTATGATTTCGATTGTTTGTTTTGACCTGATTGTTACGGCTTTGGAAACAGGTACAAGTGTTTTTATGATATCTTTAGGCATACTTCTTGGAGTTGTTATGGTTTATCTGCTCAATTTGCTAATTGACAAGACTACAAACAAAGAGGTTCTTCACATCGACAAAAACCATCCTGCAACGGCTGATGATTTGGATGAAATTATCCACAGCAACCATTTATCCGAACATTTAAGAAAACATGACACGAAACTTTCTTTGTTTGTTGCCGGAATAATTATGGCGTGTGCGATTGCATTGCATAATATTCCCGAAGGAATGACAATCGGAGCGTCATTTGCTGCGCACAACGGAGTTTTAGAGGGTTCGGCATTGATGCTTGCTATTCTTATAGGCTTGCACAATATTCCTGAGGGCATGGCTATTTCCGTTCCGTTAATTAACGGCGGGGTTCGCAGAAGAGAGGCTATATTAATTACAATCCTGACAGGTATTCCGACTATTTTTGGCGCATTGGCGGGATTTTTTATCGGAGATTTGGGACCTTTGGGTTTGGCTATGAGTTTAAGTTTTGCCTCAGGAGCAATGTTGTACGTTATTTTTGGGGAATTATTACCGCAATCAATTTTGATGTACAAAAGCAAACTTCCGGCGTTCTTTGTGATTTTAGGGATTTTAACGGGACTGATTGTAATTAATCTTTAAGAAAGATTAAAATATATAGTTCTTGACGCAAATTTTTGATTTTTGGTGTTTTATGTATGGTATGAAGATTGAAAAAGTAGGATTGTCAAATCAAAATGCCAAATCGCTAAAAAATGCGGCGTTGATTTCTTCGTTTATAACAGCAAGTATCGGAGCCGGGATTAAATCTGCGCCGATTAAAGACACCTTCGAAATTTCAAGTGCAAATAATAATTCAAAAATATTTATCCAAGATATCATCCAAGGTAAAGACAAGAGTGCCGAACAGGTTTTGAAAACTTTTGATTTTACGCAGTATGGCAAGAATGGGTTGCCGCTAAAATATTCAAGAAAGAATTTTGTCAAAGACCTTAAATTTGTGACAATGATGTTTCCAAAACAGAAAAAAGCACAAATGCTTGGCAAATTTAATCTGCGTTTGGGACAAGGTGATATTGACGGGATTGCCTCCTTACAAGGTTCTGATGCCAATGGTTTTACAGATAAAAAATTTCAACAACATATTGAAAAATTTTACAATAATAAAGTCGATATTGAAGATATCAAGGTTCAAGAAGCCATGCAGAAAATTATCAACGGAATGCCTGAATTTACGATGACAATAGGAAAAGTTCAACACGGGACTCACGTATATTCTGTTGATATTCATACCCTTGAAGTTTTGCAAAAATCTTTAAATCATCCTGAGTATGAAAATTTATCCGATGAGGGCAAACAGGTTTTAAAGCTTTCTGTTTTGATGCATGATTTTGGCAAAAACGGTAATGTTGTTACAAAAGGGCATGCAAGACAAAGTAAAGCCGATGCAAAAATGGTTCTTGAAAACTATGATATAAGCCAAAATATAAAAGACAGGGTTCTTAATCAGGTTGAAAATCATCATTGGTTTGAAAGTTTTAATAAGGGTTTGACGACGGCAGATGACGTTAAAAACATTTTTAAAACTCCTGAGGATTTGAAAATTGCAAAAATTATGGCAAAAAGTGATTTGGAAAGCATAAGTCCCGATTTTCACAGGCATATATTAAATGAAGATAAGTTTTTGACTCAGGCGGAGTTTGACGAAGAGTTTGCACAAAAGATGGCTAAAGTTAGTTATTAGTTAAAATTTAGCACAGGGGTTGCGGAATTTTGAAACATGTTATATAATAATGGAGTAACCAACAAATTGGAGGATAAACTTATGAACAACTTTTTAACCCGACTAGGGGGGGGGCGTTAGGTCTCAACACTAGTGAGGACGCGCTTTTAGGTTCTCGACGTTGTGGGACATTGGGTCTCAATATTAGTAAAGACGCGGATTTTGCTCTTGAAAATTTTAATGGGGCATCAAAAACCGGTCATTCTGAAACGCCGAAGGCGGGTTCAGAATCTGTTAATGACCGTCATTTAAAGTCCGCATTAAACGCGAAAGATACCCTTTGTATTGGTGCGCTCCTGCACC
>JAFUZZ010000117.1 GCA_017476325.1 bacterium
CAAAAGAGACCGCCTATTTCGCAAATTTTTGACGTAAGATATTAACACTAAAGCATGATGTTTCCAATCAAAAATTTGCCGGCGGTGCAGGAGCCCACCAATACAAAGGGTATCTTTCGCGTTTAATGTGGGCTTTAAATCATGGGCATTAACAGATCCTGAACCAAGTTCAGCATAACATGTAGTCGTCATTCCGAACTTGGTTCGGAATCTGTTTTTCCTGACATTATCATTATAAACTATGTTGCAAAAAACTTCAACCCCTATATTTTGATTTTTAAAATATTGTGGTAAAATAATAGAGTTAGAAGAAATTGGAGTTATTAAACAGGATGAAAGATAATGTTTTTTTGACAATACATGGTCATTTTTACCAACCGCCAAGAGAGAACCCTTGGCTTGAATATTTGGAAACGCAAGACAGTGCGGCTCCCGCTCACGATTGGAACGAAAGAATAGATGCGGAATGTTATACCCCAAATTCAGTATCACGTATTGTTAACAACAGAAACATGATTTTAGATATTGTTAATAATTATTCATATATTAATTTTAATTTCGGACCGACTTTGCTTTCATGGCTCGAAAAATATTCTCCTCTAACTTATAAAAGAATAATTGAAGCCGATAAACAAAGCATTTTGGAACACAACGGACATGGAAACGCTATTGCACAAGTTTACAACCACATGATTATGCCGCTCGCAAATGAACGCGACAAACAAACCCAAATCAAGTGGGGCATCAAAGATTTTGAAATCCGTTTCGGAAGAAAACCGGAGGGTATGTGGCTTGCCGAAACCGCTACAGATGACGATACACTTAGAGCATTGGTCGAAAACGGTATTAAATACACCGTCCTGTCACCGTTTCAGGCTCAAAGAGTCAGATACTTTAACTCTAACGATTGGCAAGATGTCAGCTGGGGAAACATAGACCCCGCAAGACCTTACAGATATTATATAAAAACTCAACCCGATAAATACATTGATATATTTTTCTACGACGGTGCTATTTCTAAATCGGTTGCGTTTGATGAAATTCTAAAAGACGGTCAAAAATTTATTAAACGTCTAAAAGAGGGTGTTTCCGACTTGAGAGATTATCCTCAGTTGATTAATATCGCAACAGACGGAGAAAGTTACGGACATCATACAAAATTCGGAGATATGGCACTCGCATATATTATGAAAGTAATGGCGCAGGATGAGGGATTTAAGATTACAAACTATGCGCAATTTCTTGCCAAATATCCTCCGGAAGTTGAAGTCGAAATTAAACAACCGTCATCTTGGAGTTGCTTCCATGGTGTAGGACGTTGGAAAGAAGATTGCGGATGTTCAACAGGAGGACACCCAAGTTGGAACCAAAAATGGCGCAAACCTTTAAGAGAGGCTCTTGATTATTTGAGAGATGAATTGATTGTTTTATATGAAAAAGAAGCCCCTAAATATATGAAAAATCCTTGGGAGGCAAGAAATAATTATATTGATGTCGTTCTAAACCGAAATAATGACGTTGTTGAAAATTTCCACAAAGAAAATTTCTGTGAAAATTTGTCTTATGAACAAAAAGTTCAGGCAATGAAACTTCTTGAAATTCAACGCCAAGCCATGCTTATGTACACAAGCTGCGGGTGGTTTTTCTCAGAAATTTCGGGGATTGAAACCGTACAAATTATGAAATACGCTGCCCGTGCAATGCAGCTGGCAAAAGATTTTTCTTCAAAAGATTTGGAATGCGAGTTTTTAAATATTCTTGATACCGCTAAAAGTAATATTCAAGAGTGCGGAACAGGAAAAGACGTTTATAAAAAATTCGTCGTTCCGTCAATCATTTCTCAAAATCAAATTGCAAATCTTTGGGCAATTATGTCTTTGTTTAAAGAAACCGAAGATGAAGAACAACTGTATTGTTATAAAATAAATAAAAAAGACTACAGAGTTCTTGGAAAATCAAAGTTCCGATTAATGTTTTCTCATATCGAAATAAAATCCGATATAACTCTTGAAAAATCAGATATAATTGTTGCATTGCTTCAATATTCAAGCGGAGATTTTCACTGTGCAATAAAACCTTATGTTTCAGAAAGCGATTGGGATAATGTTCGGCAAAAACTCACCGAAGTTTATACGACATCTCCTGTAACAGAGATTTTACGTGCATTTGATGAAATTTTCGGTCACGAATACTACACAATTAAAGATGTATTTCTTGAAGAAAGAAGAAAAGTTTTGCAAACTATGTTGAAAGGCAAAATCCAAAAATTTGATCAATCTTATCAGGAAATGTATTTTGACAGCAAATCTTCGATTTTTTACATGCAAAGTTTAGGTTTAAAAATTCCTGACGAATTTAAAATTCTTGCAAAATATACTTTGAGTAAGAATTTTAACGAAATAACCTCAAAAGCGGATATTTGTTTATCAGACGAGCAGTTATTGCAAGCGCTTGCAATTAACGACGAGGCTGCAAGAATAGGCATTGAGTTTGATAAAACTGCGGTTAATAACATCTACAGTAAAAAAGTTGCCAAGAGTATTTTGTATCTTGGACAAGAGTTTACTTACGAACAAGCGCAAGTTGTGATGAATATTTTAAACGAACTTGATAAACTAAACTTGAATGTTGCTATCAGTGAGGCTCAAAATATATATTATGCTAAAGTTCTGAAAAAATTTCGGGAGTTTGCAAGCAAAATGAGTAAGCGTAGTTCTGACAAAGACAAAAGCTTTATGAATTTGATTTTGCAAATCGGTAAAAGATTAAATATTGAAACGGAATTTAACAGAAATATATTTGACAAAGCAATATTGAGTGAATAAAAGAATATTACCGGTCAACCTCTTTTAATTTGACTTTTCATGAAAAAACATTAAATAAATAATGTGTGTGTTTTCATACAAAAGTAGGATAATTTTCTAACGAAAATAGTCTAAAATTGTAGAGTGTAAGTTGGTAAGAGGTGTTAAATGCCAATCCCATCATTAACAGGAAGTCCATATTATGTAAACGGAAATGTTGCGTATATTAAGAAACACAACGTTTCTAATAATGATGACGACGAACAGAAAAAATCACAGAAAGAAACCGAAGTAAAAACAGAGGTTAACCAACGCAACAATAAAAATGCTGCCAAATTCGGGCTTGAGGACGAACGTATCCAAAAAGCAAAAGAAGAGCAGCAAAAAGCTATGATTGCACGCGATGCAAGACTTCAAGCCGCAACAATTAACATTTCACAAATCCTAAGAGATTTTAAAAACACCGGTATTGCTATCGGTGCTCCTGATGAAATTATGGAGGATATAAATTCCTACATAGCTTTAATTGAAAAACAAGTTAAGGGAGACAGTCCAAATAAAGCGATTGTACATTCAAATTTAAAAAACGGTGCAATTCTTTTAGACAAATATATTTCCGAAACGCTTAACAAAGACTCAAAAGTTGTTGAAAACTGGGTTGATGCAATATTACTTCAACAGGTAAATTACAAATACGATGACGGACAAGTTAACGAGCAGCTTGCGGTAAAATTTCCAAAATCAGAAAAAGAGACCGCAAGAGAAGATGTTAAACAGGATAGTGCGGAAACATCAAAAAATGTAGCAGAGGAACAAAAAAAATCTTTTGTAGTTCCTCGTGATACACAACTAAAATCAATGTTTTTAAGAGCAAAGAAAATGTCTTGTGCAAAAGATTACAAGACTGCTATGGAAACATTCAAAACCGCGTTAGACAGAGCGATTGAACTTAAAGATACCGAAACGGAATCAAAGATTTTATATGAAATCGGGAATATTTATGACAAAAACGACTATTTGGCACAAGCCTTAACAAGTTACAATCATTCAATAAAAAAGACAACGGACTTAAACGTAAAAGCAAAAGCGCACTATTCAATGGCACAAATTTACGACGATGTTTACCAATACGAATCAGCGATAGATCATTATGTAAGCACAATATCTTACGCAGGAGAAACCGATAATTTGGCGGTTCAGTCAACATCACTGGCAAAAATAGGCAAAATTTATACTGACAGATATAGCAGAGAAGCATTTGATTATTTGTCTGTGGCAGAAGATTTGGTGGCGGAAACAGATAATCACAAGGCAAAAGCTTTTGTAAATTCGAATTTAGCAGACGCACACACAAGGTTTAATCAACCTAAACAGGCGTTAAAATTTTACTCAAATGCTGTTTGTGAATATGACAAGACAGATTCAATCGAAAAAGTTGCACAAAATTACAAAAAGGCAGCGGATGTAATGCAATTATTAAATAACGCGCCTAAGGCAAAAAAATTACTTCAAAAAGCATTGGCAAAAGCCCGCCAAACAGAAGATGTACAGTTGATGAAAGAAATTCACGATTCACTTGCAAAATTGGCGTAGTTTTTTATAGGTCATTTAAAATTAGGGGTTGAATTCTTTTGAGACATGTTATATAATAATGAAGTAACCAACAAATTGGAGGATAAACTTATGAACAACTTTTTAACCCGACTAGGGGGGGGGGCGTTAGGTCTCAATACTAGTGAGGACGCGGATTTAGGTTCTCAGAATTGTGGGGCGTTAGGTTCCAAAGGTAGTGAGGACGCGGTTTTAGGTTCTCGAGAAAATGGGGGCATAAGCCTTAAAAGTAGTCAGGGAGCGGATTTTGCTCTCGAAAATTTTAATGGGGCATCAAAAACCCGTCATTCTGAAACGCCGAAGGCGGGTTCAGAATCTGTTACCCGTGCG
>JAFUZZ010000118.1 GCA_017476325.1 bacterium
ATCAGATTGTATCCAAGATGTATGCTTGACAGACGGCTCAAGTTACAGTTATGAATGTGATGAAACAAAATGTACGGGAATAATAATAGATACAAACGGAGATAAAAAACCAAACAGCGCAGGAAAAGACAGATATCGAATGTTGGTAACAAACAAAGGTTTAATCGCACAGGGCGAAAGTGAGTATTGCGGAACAATAGACGGAGGATTAGATTGCGGAAAATATATCTTGACGTATCACAAACTGTTTGACGGTCTAATAAATAACTGTACGGCATACGATAACGGACAATGTTCACAATGCGAGAACGGATACCAAAACAACGGAAACAGTTGCAAAGATATACGTGAAAACACGTGCGCCACATATTCAGGTACTACGTGTACGAAGTGTACAACAGACAATTTGCTTGCGGATGGGGAGTGCATAGCCGCATCTTCTTTAAATTGTCAAATAACTGATGGTGTAAATTGTACAACTTGTATGACAGGGACACTTTTTTCTACAAAAGGAAGTTGCGTTGAAGGTACGGTTTTAAATGGTATTAATGTTTATAAAGTTGATAACTACTACGTTGCTGACGCTATACCGATGAGTGATTATACTAATTTTAGTGATGATACCTACGTTGTAAGTTGGGGGGCGACAGTAACAGATAATTATACTCGTGCGTTAAAGTATTGCCAAAGTAAAGGCATGACTATTCCAAGTGCGGAAACATTCAGAAATCTTGACGGAAAAATAAATTCCGACGATTTAGGTATTGGAGGTTGCGTTTGGACCTCTGATCAAAATGCAAATAATAGCGACCAGAATGATTCTTATTGTACCGGTTCGAAATCTATAGGACTTGCGGGTAATTACGGGAATCTGAGAAGTAACGATATACCTGTTATTTGTGTAAAACAAATTAACTAGAAATTAATGTAAAAAACCGCGACACAAATATCTTGTTTTGTATCGCGGTTTTCTAATTAGGTCAAAATTTACTCTTTAGTAAATTCGGCATCAATTACATCATCGTCGCCACCATCTGATTTAGCATCATCGGTTGAAGATGAAGTTGAAGATTCAGTATTTGCACTGTTATCTTCTTTTTGAACAGCCTCATAAGCCTTTTGAGAAATAGAGAACATTGTTTGTTGAAGTTCTTCTGACAACTTCTTAATTTCGTCAACAGGTTTATTTTCATCCAAAGCCTTTTTCAAAGCATCTTTTTGTTCGTTCAATTTTTCTTCATCGGCTTTGTCAACTTTGCCTTCAAAATCTTTGACAATTCTTTCGGCAGAACCAATCAAACTGTTAGCGTTATTCTTAGCCTCTGCATCTTCTTTTTTAGCCTTATCTTCAGCCGCATTAGCCTCAGCCTCTTTAACCATTCTGTCGATATCTTCTTGAGAAAGGTTAGAACCGTTTGTAATTGTGATTTTTTGTTCTTTGTTAGTTGCTTTATCTTTTGCGGAAACATTAACAATACCGTTAGCGTCAATATCAAATGTTACTTCGATTTGAGGCAAACCGCGCATTGCAGGAGGAATACCGTCAAGCCTGAACATACCTAAAGATTTATTATCTTTAGCCATTGGTCTTTCACCTTGAAGAACTTGAATATCAACGGCAGTTTGGTTATTTTCGGCAGTTGAGAACACTTGTGACTTAGAAACAGGGATTGTTGTGTTTCTTGGAACTAGAGGAGTCATAACACCACCTAAAGTTTCAATACCTAAAGTCAAAGGAGTAACATCTAATAATACGATGTCCTTAACTTCACCGGCAAGAACTCCGGCTTGAACAGCAGCACCAACCGCAACTACTTCATCAGGGTTAACTGATTGGTTAGGATCTTTGCCGGTATATTCTTTAACAAGTTGTTGAACAGCAGGAATACGAGAAGAACCGCCGACCAATACAACTTCATCAATATCACCCTTTGACAAGCCTGCATCTTGCAACGCTTGTTGAACAGGTTTTTTACATCTTTCCAACAAGTCATGTGACAACTCTTCAAATTTTGCTCTTGTTAAAGAGTAATCCATGTGTTTTGGACCGTTTGCATCTGCTGTAATGAAAGGCAAGTTAATGTTTGTTTCAACAACTGAAGAAAGTTCACATTTTGCTTTTTCGGCAGCCTCTTTAATACGTTGCATTGCTTGTTTATCGTTATGTAAATCAATTCCCTCTTGTTTTTTGAATTCTTCGCATAACCAGTCCATAATTTTAATATCAAAATCATCACCACCAAGATGAGTATCACCTGAAGTTGAAAGAACTTCGTGAACACCATCGCCGATTTCAAGGATTGACACATCGAAAGTACCGCCACCTAAGTCAAATACAAGAACTTTTTCCGGTTTTTCTTTTTCAAGTCCGTAAGCCAAAGCGGCTGCGGTTGGTTCGTTTACAATACGAAGAACATCCAAGCCTGCGATTTTACCTGCGTCTTTTGTTGCTTGTCTTTGAGCGTCGTTAAAATATGCAGGAACCGTAATTACAGCAGACGTAACTTTTTCACCCAAATATGTGCTTGCATCATCTGCCAATTTTCTCAAAATCATAGCAGAAATTTCTTGAGGGGTGTAGTTTTTGTCGTCAATTTTTACTTTGTAATCGTCGCCCATGTGTCTTTTAATAGACGCGATAGTTTTATCAGGGTTAAGAATTGCCTGACGTTTAGCAAGTTGTCCGACAAGTCTTTCGCCTGTTTTTGAAAACCCTACAATAGAAGGGGTTGTTCTGGAACCTTCTGCGTTAGCGATTACGGTTGGTTTACCACCTTCCATAACGGCAACAACAGAGTTGGTTGTACCTAAGTCAATACCTATTGTTTTAGCCATTTTCTTTCTCCTTTTCGTTTATACTTCTTCCGATAATCTTATTAAAGCACATGTTTTTCATTTTCTTTGAAAAATAAACAAAAAATTAATATTTAAGGATTTGTATTATCAAATTTATATTGAAAAATTTTTAGCAATATGTTAAAATTCGGCTATGGCAAATATTTTAATAACAGGAGCGTCCCGCGGAATAGGGAAAAGCATCGCTGAAAAATTAAGCAACCACAATCTGTTTTTAACAGCACGTAATGAAGAGGCATTAAAGATATTAAACCCTTGTGATTATTGTATTTGCGACTTAGCCGATGATATTAACACACTTGTTAATTTTGTTAAAGGAAAAGAAATTAATATTTTAATTAATAATGCGGGGGAATATATATATAAAAACGTTGAAGAATTAAGTTTTGATGAAATAAATCGGCTTGTCAGGATAAATTTGGAAATCCCAATGCTGCTTGCAAGTGTGTGTACGCCCTGTATGAAAGAGCAAAAATGGGGACGAATTATAAATATAGGATCTATATCCGGAGTGATGGGTGAGGCTTTTGCATCTGTTTATTCAGCGACAAAAGCCGGTCTTATCGGCTTTACAAAGGCAGCAGGATTAGAACTTGCGGGACATGGAATTACTGTCAACACAATAAATCCCGGGTGGGTGGAAACAGATTTGGGGCTTGAATCAATAAACGAGAGTGAATTTACATTAGAAGAGACTTTGCAAACGATACCTCAGAGAAGATTTGTTCAACCGGAGGAAGTTGCATCGTTGGTTGAATATTTAATTTCCAATGAGGCAAGGGGCGTGACGGGACAATCCATTAATATTTGTGCGGGTTTGAGTGTGGGTATTTAAAAAATTTTTCACATGATGAGTAAAAAAATAAAATCATACGTTCTGATGATTTTATTTTTTTTGATGTCTGCTAATATTTAACCATACTCCTTAAAGAAACAAAATACACATATCCCTAATCAACAGCTATGGATGAAAGTTCATAGCTTTTTTTTAGGGGCTTGAAGTTTTTAGAGACATGTTATATAATAATGGAGTAACCAACAAATTGGAGGATAAACTTATGAACAACTATTTAACCCGACTAGGGGGGGGGGGCGTTAGGTTCAA
>JAFUZZ010000119.1 GCA_017476325.1 bacterium
CCGCCTATTTCGCAAATTTTTGACGTAAGATATTAACACTAAAGCATGATGTTTCCAATCAAAAATTTGCCGGCGGTGCAGGAGCGCACCAATAAAAGAGAGTCCGCTACGTTCGCACTTGTCCTCTATACATGTCATCGCAATGACATGGTAGAATATGTTGCGCATCCAATGTGGACTTTAAATGACGGGCTTTTGACGCCCCGTTAAAATTTTTAAGACCTAAAACCGCGTCCTTATTAACTTTGGAACCTAACGCCCCCTTATCCTCGAGAGCAAAATCCGCTCCCTGACTACCTTTAAGGCTTATGCTCCCCTTCCCTCGAAAACCTAAAAGCGCGTCCTCACTACTTTTGGGACCTAGTGCCCCCCTCCCCTGCTCGGGTTAAAAAGTTATTCATATAATACCTCCTTGTTTTAATATTAACATTACCATTATAACCCATGTTCGAAAAAACTTTAAGCCCCTTGTTGATGAACATAGGTAAAATGTAAAAATCCGGGTCAAAACCTATTTAAGAAGTGCTTTTTCGGCAACCACTCTCAAATGACGTTGATCCCCATCGCCAACGCTCTCGCTATACAAACTGTGCTGTTCAATAAGTTCGTGTTGAAGTTTACGGATTTTTGGACCTTGAGGTTTTAATTCAACAAATTTTTCTCCGCCAATGGTTATTCTGTCAATAGCATCTTTGACTTCATCAAGCGCTATATCCGTCCTGTCATGGTATCCTTGCAATCCTGTCGGAGTCTCTTCAACCTGCAACGCATCTTTCATTACTTTTTGGATTTGTGCCATAGAATTTGTCTTTACATAAAATACCTGTATGCGGTAATCATTCGCCACAGACAGAATTTTTGCTCCGCCTTTTGCAAAATTCTTATGTGCAATTACAACATCTGCATCCTCAATGTTGCGGGTAATTTCAACGTTCATATCCAATCGCTCGATTACTTTTTCAACAACCGTTCTGGATACAGCGTAAAGATATATTTTCTTTAAACCCTTAACTTCGTTTACATAATTTTGTCTCGAAAATGAAAACTTATGAACATCCTCAGGTTCTTTTCTTTCTTCAGTTACAGAAACCGGAACAGGAATTGTCACATCTTCGCTTACGGATTGGTCTATCTTTCTGATTTCAGGTCTTATTGGCCAGCCTCTTAAAATATAATCTACTGCCTCTGCCGTATCCTTATAAACAGCAAGTGTATTTCTGTCAATAATTTCGATTACAATTTCAAACGTAGGCTGTTTTTCTCTCTCAAGAACAGTTTTTTGACTGCCTCTGCGTTTTGCCTCATCATCACCCAATGTAACAGATTGAACACCGCCGACCAAGTCGGAAAGTGCAGGATTCTTAATCAAATTTTCCAAAGTGTTACCATGAGCCGTTGCAATAAGCATAACACCACGTTCTGCTATTGTTCGGGACGCTTGCGCTTCTGCTTCCGTTCCGATTTCATCAACAATAATAACTTCCGGGGTGTGGTTTTCAACAGCTTCAATCATGATATCTTTTTGGTATTCCGGTTGTCGAACCTGCATCCTGCGAGCTTTACCTATTGCGGGATGCGGACAATCTCCATCTCCGGCAATTTCGTTTGATGTGTCAACAATGATTACTCGCTTGCCCAAATCGTCCGCCAAAAGTCGCGAAATTTCTCTTAATTTAGTCGTCTTACCAACACCGGGACGTCCTAAAAAGAGGATACTTTTTCCTTGGGTTACAAAATCCTTGATGCAAGCGATTGTTCCTGTTACTACACGACCAACCCTGCAAGTAAGCCCTATTATTTTTCCTTGTCTGTTTCTTATTGCACTAATTCTGTGCAAAGTTCCGGGTATTCCCGAACGGTTATCTGATGTAAACTCCGCGACATGGGAGGTTATAAATTCTAAATCGGCTGAATTTATCGGTTCCGAGCCAAGACAATCTATCTTTCCGCCGGCATGCCTTACCTCCGGCAATCTGCCCATATCAAGAACTATCTCTATAACATCCTCCATATAAGCATAATTTAAGTACTTCTTTACTTTTTCGGGCAAAACTTCCAACAATAACCCGACATCGTTTTGGAACTGCACGCTATCCATACATGACCCCTCCAATAATATGTAAGACGCTATTTTTCAAATCTCTTTTCAATCTGTTCTCGATTCTCCCAAGTATCTCCACTCGTATTATAACACTTTTTCCATGATTTGCTTACATTCTAAAGTACTAATTTTATATTTTTATTTACAAATCTTAATGTTACGGTAAATTTTTTAAAAAGTGGCGTTTTTATAAATATGTAGGGTAAGGTTTTTCATGCAAGTTAATGCAATAAGAAATTTATATTCAACACAAAAAATAAATACCACCGCCGAAAGAATTAAGTCAAAGGTAGTATCGTCACCTAAAATTCAAGCGGGACTCATTAGCAGTGCGGCTGCATCCGCAGTTATTGCCGCATCGCTTGTCAAACCTCAAGGTGTTAGTGTCGCAGATATTGAAAACAAATTAATAAAAAAAGGGTATCAAAAAAACGATGACGAATGCCTTGAAATTGCCCTGAATGATGCTCAAAAAGAACGCATTGAAAAAAAATACGGAGACAGTTACGCATCTTTCGTGATTTGGAATCAGAACGCAACGGAATTTTCAAAAAAAGATATTGAAGATTTTAGTGAATTTATTAATATAGATAAAAAACTCGGTTCGGAAATGTTTAACAAGCATTTTGATGATTTAGTTGACACTTATATTATTTTAAAATGCCAAAATCGCTTTGTTAATTTGAATGACAAAATCAAAAAAAATCCCGATATGTTTAAACTTATATACAATGTTGTTACGACGGATTTGAATAAAGATTATGCCAATGCGGTATGTAACTGGAAAGGAAAATCCAATGTCGGGGTTGCCGGAACCGCACAAAACTTTCTTAGGGAAAATGCCAATAAATACGGTGTTCACATGCCGGAAAGTTCTCAAAATTTTGTCGAAAATTTAAGTAAATTGATTGATGAAAAAAGTCTGCCGGAGTCGATAAAACTTTACCGTCGCGAAGGAATGGAAGTTTTGAGTGATGTTAAACTTCAAGACGGAAAACATGTTAATTTTGCACAAATGATGAAAGATGTTGCAAATTCAGACAATAAAGATGAAAAACTTCAAGAACTTAAAGAGTTTATACTTGATAATGAAATTGTTGCCACTCAACCGGCATATATGGCAACTTCAATAGATAAAGATGTTGTAAAGTCATTCAAAGGTCCTCAGGGAACGAACGGAAACTCTAACGTTGTTTGGAATTTCAGCGTAAAACCTAATACGAAAGGGTTTTACATTGAAGGAGTCAATGCAAATTCGGTTGCCTCAAAAGAACAAGAAGTTTTATTACAAAAGGGCTCTAAGATAAAAATTGAAGATATTAATTATAACAAATACCATGATGAATGGCAAATTGACGCAACAGTATCTAACTAAGAAGGAGTATTTTTTGAAAACAAATATGATTATAGAACCGATTATGACATATCTCACTCATAAGGTGACTCAACAACCTGTGCAAACAACCAAGCAAATTGCACAAAGCAATCCGAAACTTATGTCTGCGGCACAGGCTCTTGCGATTGAGGCTGCCGCGTTGATTAAGAAAAAATAATGGACAAAAATTTTTTTAACCATATCATGTAGTTATGGAAAAACGGTTCAAAATAGCGTCAAAGTATTCACCTGCAGGAGATCAGCCAAAGGCAATCAAGGAACTTGTTCAAGGGCTTGAGAAAGGTTATGATACACAAACCCTTTTAGGGATTACAGGTTCAGGAAAAACTTTTACAATAGCAAATGTTATTGAAAAATTTCAAAAACCGACACTTATAATTGCTCATAACAAAACTCTCGCCGCTCAATTATACAATGAATTTAAGGAACTTTTTCCCGACAATGCTGTTGAGTATTTTATCAGTTATTACGATTACTATCAACCGGAAGCCTATATCCCGCGAACCGATACTTTTATCGAAAAATCAGCCTCAATAAACGAAGAAATAGACAGACTTCGACATAATACGACCAGAAGTCTTTATGAACGAAATGATGTTATTGTTGTGGCTTCTGTCAGTTGTATTTACGGTTTAGGTTTGCCCGAAAATTATTTTAAGGGCTCGACAACAATCAATATTGGCGATGAACTTTCCCGCGATGATTTTTTAAACTACTTAGTTTCCGTACATTATTCACGCAATGACCTTGTTCTTGAACGTTCAACGTTTAGGGCAAGAGGTGACATTGTTGAAATCATGCCCGCGTACGAAAAGATTGTTACGCGGATTTATTTCTTTGGTGATGAAATTGAAAAAATCATAAAAATTGATAATGTTACGGGTGAAATATTGGACACTCCTGACAAGATAACTATTTATCCTGCGGTGCATTACCTTTCTTATGACGAGGATGTAGATGAAACAATAAAATTAATCCGCAAAGAACTTGCCGACCAACTTGTTGTGTTTAACAATCAAAATAAACTGATTGAGGCTCAAAGAATTGAACAACGCGTAAACTATGACATCGAAATGATTAAGGAAATGGGTTACTGTTCGGGAATAGAAAACTATTCAAGAATTATTGAACGCCGCCCGAAAGGTTCTGCTCCCGCAACGCTTTTAGATTATTTTAAAGGAGATTTTTTGACCGTTATTGATGAATCGCATGTAACTATTCCGCAACTAAAAGGAATGTACCATGGCGACGCCTCAAGAAAAGAAACCCTTGTTAATTACGGTTTTAGGCTTCCATGTGCAAAAGACAACAGACCGTTAAAGGAAAATGAATTTTTTAAAAAAGTAGGACAAAAAATATATATTTCCGCGACCCCTGCAGAATTTGAAAGAGAAACATCTTCTCAGCTTGTTGAACAAATTATCAGACCTACAGGACTTCTGGACCCTAAAATATCCGTTCGTCCTATTGAGTCACAAATTCCTGATTTGAAATCCGAAATTGAAAAACGTGCAAATAAAAACGAAAGGATATTAATAACAACTTTAACAAAGAAGATGGCGGAAGATTTGTGTGATTTCTTTTTATCAGAGGGTATAAGAGTAAGATATTTGCACAGTGAAGTTGCTTCATTGGAACGTGTTGAGATTTTGAGAGATTTAAGACTTGGAGAATTTGATGTGTTAATCGGAGTAAACCTTTTAAGAGAAGGTTTGGATATTCCCGAAGTTTCTCTTGTTGCAATTATGGATGCGGATAAAGAGGGTTTTTTGCGTTCGGAAACAAGTTTGATACAAACAATCGGACGTGCCGCAAGAAATGTTTGCGGAGAAGTTATTATGTATGCCGATAAGATTACGGACTCTATGCAAAAAGCACTTGACGAAACAAATCGTCGGCGTCAAATACAAATTGAATATAATCAAAAATACGGAATTATACCGCAAACGATTAAAAAACCGATTGAAAACAATCTTCTTTCTCTTGTTGCAAGTTACAGAAATCTTGAGGATATTGTCGCTGAAGAAATGGTTGAAATGAACGTTGATAAAAAATCTTTGCCAAAATTAATTACAAAACTTGAAAAAGATATGCAAAAAGCGGCTAAGATTCTTGATTTTGAACGCGCTGCAGAAATTCGTGACCAATTAAAAAAATTGCGGGAAATGGTTAAATAAAAAAGTGCCGCAGGAATTTTTCCGCGACACTTTAGGATTTTAGAACTTGAACGGATAATCGTCAGGAATTTTATATCCATTCTCTAAAATTAAAGCAGAACATGCTTCTGGTGCTGACTTATTACCACACTTTTGTACTCTTGTTTCATGTGTCCATGCATTTAACGCCCACTGACCTGCTGTACCATCAGAATATAGTAAAAAAGAATTTACTCCATCAATTCCATTACCTGCATTATAATTGTAAATAAAATCAGGAGTTTCATCAAAATTTTTTGCAGATTTTTCATTTACGAAAAGAGCAATATAAGGACCTGTTGACGGCATTATAAAATATAAAACTTAACCATTAAATAAATAAGCCCATACTCCTTTTGTTCCTTTTTCTACTTTTCTAAATTTTATATATGGTACATAATATTTATTAAAATACTCATAAGCGGAATCAGGATTATTTATCGGAGTAATACTTTCTCTATTATAATTTAGACCATAATCGACTTTAGATAAAGCATTTGCTTGTTTCAAAATTGAAACGGCTTCTTTAAATTTTGTTTCAACAACATGCCTCCTGTGCTGCTGCATCAATGTCGGAATTGTTAGGGCTGCTACGACTCCGATTATACCGAGTGTGATTAGGACTTCGGCGAGGGTGAAGCCCCTGAGGGGCACCAAAAGAGACCGCCTATTTCGCAAATTTTTGACGTAAGATATTAACACTAAAGCATGATGTTTCCAATCAAAAATTTGCCGGCGGTGCAGG
>JAFUZZ010000120.1 GCA_017476325.1 bacterium
CGTAGCGGACTCTCTTTTATTGGTGCGCTCCTGCACCGCCGGCAAATTTTTGATTGGAAACATCATGCTTTAGTGTTAATATCTTACGTCAAAAATTTGCGAAATAGGCGGTCTCTTTTGGTGCCCCTCAGGGGCTTCACGCTCGCCGAAGTCCTAATCACCCTCGGCATAATCGGTGTTGTAGCGGCAATGACAATCCCGACATTAATGCAGAATTCTCAAAACAGAGAATTGGTATCGCAGTATTTAAAAATGAATAATGTACTTTCAAACGCATTAAAAAACATGGAAGCCTACGAACAAACAAAAATAAACAAGATGAATGAAACAGATTTCAAAACAAAGTTTGAAAATCATCTGAAAACAATAACATGTAATTCAACAATTGATTTTACCCCCGATGTATGTTTGACAGATGGTGGACAAATAAAATACGGAACATTTGATTCAAACTGCCCGAACGATATTTGCGAAACCCTAACAATAGATACAAACGGCGATAAAAAACCGAACGAAGCGGGCAAAGACCGATTCACAGTAAACCTAACAAAATTGGGATTAAGGGCAACAGGCGAATCTGACACTTGCGAAAACGGACTTGATTGCGGAGCGTATATATTGGCACATCATAAATTGTGGAGCGGTGAAATTGCAAATAATATCCCTACACTTGTTATTCCTGATGGGTGTGAGGATGCGGAATGTTCAAGTTGTACGGACAGCACATTTTTTAAACCATCAGGAGGTGCTTGTGTAACAAAATCAAATACTGAACTTTTATCAGAGTGTAAATCTTCAGGAACTTCAAACTGTATTATTAAAACAAGTGACGGAAAAGAAAAAAATATGACTAAAATAACAATAAATGTTGATGGTGAAAATACTCCTCGAGAAATCTATGTATCAGAAAGAATCAAAGAACCTCAAAAGAATATGACTTGGAATGATGTAATTTCATTGTGTCCGGAAAATACCAGAATTCCTACAATAAATGAACTTTTAGCAATTTCTAAACAAAGAGGTGTTGGCAACATACCTGCATTGGGATACTTTTGGTCATCCAATAAATATAACGAAGAATATGCTTTTGGTGTCAACTTTGACACTGAAACTTCAAGTTATATAGGATACGGTGACAACTCTCAAGTTCTATGTATTGATGATAATTAATACTTATTTTTTTAGAATAAATTTTAAAGAATATTACAGAGGATGACTTTTTAGTCACCCTCTTTTTTATAAAATTCCGATATTTCTGACCGTACAGACCATGTTTTTGCGTTTTATTCTTTTTGTTAATTTTTATAATTAATATTAATTAATATAATTGCATGCTTCAAAAATTTATTATATACTGTTAAAAAGTTAGGGAAATAAGTAAATAAGTATCATTTACGAAAGGGATAGGTGTCTTTTTATGCAAAATATTAAAGCGGAACAGCTTGAAAAATCAAATACTGTATGCAGAGGAAATATTTCAATTCCTTCTTTCAGTTCTATGACGAATATGCAAGAAATTTTGGGGATTTCCGAAAATATTGATGTGTCTGATGTTAAAATTATCAAAAAGGACGGAACGTTAGAGGACTATGATGTACAAAAGGTTGTAAAAGCCATTAATAAATCTGCGGCAAGAGTTTTAGTTGATTTTACACAGGAAGAAATAACCGCAATTTGTAACTATGTTGACAGATGTGCCGCTACTTCAAAAGAAAGACAAATTCCTATTGCAAAAATGCACTTTATTGTAGAAGAGGCGCTCGATAATATCAATCCGAAAGTTGCAAACAGCTACAGAAACTACAGAAACTATAAAACGGATTTTGTAAACATGCTTGATAAAGTTTATCAAGAAAGCCAAAAAATTATGTATATCGGCGATAAAGAAAATTCAAATGCTGATTCGACTCTTGTTTCAACAAAACGTTCTTTGATTTTTAACGAATTAAACAAAGAGCTTTATAAAAAATTCTTTTTAACTGTTCCTGAACTTCAAGCGGTTCGTGACGGTTATATCTATATCCACGATATGTCAGCAAGACGTGATACAATGAATTGTTGTTTGTTCGATGTAGCAAATGTTCTTAAAGGCGGTTTTGAAATGGGTAATCTATGGTATAACGAACCCAAAACCCTTGAGGTGGCATTTGACGTTATCGGTGATATTGTAATGGCGGCAGCAAGTCAACAATACGGAGGATTTACCGTTCCTGAGGTTGATAAAATTCTCGCTCCGTATGCCGAAAAAACTTATAACAAAAATTACCAAAGATATATTGAAATGGGTGTTCCTGCCGAAAAAGCCGAAGAGGAAGCAATTAAAGATGTCCAAAAAGATTTGCATGACGGTTTCCAAGGCTGGGAATATAAATTTAATACCGTAGCATCTTCACGCGGCGATTATCCGTTCATAACAATGACAATGGGACTTGGAACCGAAAAGTTTGAAAAAATGGCATCAATGATGATGTTAGAAGTCAGAAAGAACGGTCAAGGGAAAAAAGAGTGTAAAAAACCCGTTCTTTTCCCAAAAATTGTTTTCTTGTATGATGAAGAACTTCACGGTGAAAACGGTATTATGAGAGATTTGTTCGACGCAGGTGTTGAATGCTCTCAAAAAACAATGTATCCTGATTGGCTTTCTTTGACCGGTGACGGCTACATCGCAAGTATGTATAAAAAATACAAAAAAGTAATTTCTCCAATGGGTTGCAGAGCATTCTTGTCACCATGGTATGAACGCGGAGGATTTACTCCTGCGGATGAAAACGATGTGCCCGTGTTTGTCGGAAGATTTAATATCGGCGCAATAAGTTTACACTTGCCAATGATTTACGCAAAGGCAAAACAAGAGGGCAAAGATTTTTATGCGGTACTTGATTATTATATGGAAATGATAAGAGGACTTCATAAACGAACTTATGAATACTTGGGAGAATTAAAGGCATCAGTTAATCCGCTCGCTTTCTGTGAGGGTGGGTTCTATCAAGGACATTTGGGTATTCACGATAAAATTAAACCGTTGTTAAAATATGCAACTGCGTCTTTCGGTATTACAGCTTTGAATGAATTGCAAGAATTGCATAACCAAAAATCTTTGGTTGAAGACGGTGAATTTGCACTTGAGGTAATGGAATATATAAATAAAAAGATTAACCAATATAAAGAAGAGGACGGCAACTTATATGCGATATACGGAACTCCTGCGGAAAATCTTTGCGGGTTACAGGTTCAACAATTCCGTAAAAAATATGGTGTAATCAATAAGGTTTCTGACAGAGGATATGTTTCAAACAGTTTCCACTGTCACGTATCAGAAGATATAGGACCTATTGAAAAACAAGATTTAGAGGGTCGTTTTTGGAATTTATTAAACGGCGGAAAAATCCAATATGTAAAATATCCGATTGATTATAATAAAAAAGCGGTTGAAACCTTGATTAAAAGAGCAATGGACAGAGGTTTTTATGAGGGAGTAAATCTTTCACTTGCCTATTGTGATGACTGCGGACACCAAGAATTAAGTATGGATGTGTGTCCTGTCTGCGGAAGTAAGAACCTTACAAAAATCGACAGAATGAACGGCTATTTATCTTATTCACGAGTTAAGGGTGATACTCGTTTAAATTCCGCAAAAATGGAAGAAATTGCTGACAGGGTAAGTATGTAATATGAATTACCATAATATTACAAAACAGGATATGCTAAATGGTGACGGTATTCGCGTAGTTCTTTGGGTTGCGGGATGCAATCACCATTGCAAAAACTGTCATAATCCTATTACTTGGGATGAAAACGGCGGATTACCGTTTGATGAAGATGCCGAAAAAGAACTTTTCGAGGCATTAGATAAGGATTATATTGACGGAATAACTTTCAGCGGGGGCGATCCTTTGTTTCCTGCTAATCGTAGTGAAATTTTTAGACTTATTAAAAAATGCCGTTCTGAGTATCCCCAAAAAACAATTTGGCTTTATACAGGGTATAAATGGGAGGATATCAAAGATTTGGACGGTATTTCCGATATTGATATTCTTGCGGATGGCGAGTTTGTCGAGGAATTAAAAGACAATAATATAAAATGGGTTGGAAGCTCCAATCAGAGAGTGATAAATGTTAAAGCGTCTTTGAATAACGAATTGGTTTTGTATTAGTTTTATATTTAAAAATATACAAATAAATGAAATAGGGTGACTAAAGAGGAGTTTGTTATTTCGAGGAGTGAAACGACGAAGAGTAATCCCAATCTCATTATATAGGGATTGCCACGCCGACAAGTCGGCTCGCAATGACGTCAAATTTATATTTTAGTCACCCTATTTTAGAAAATAAAAATCTGAGGAGTCTGATAAGAAAGGCTAAATTTTTTGCGATAAGATTATTCGCCTACGCAGAGGATATTACCCTCTTTTTGATCATCACCGTAATGCATTGTGTCTCCGGTTGGGAAATAATATCCGTTATTACCTGAGCTATCAGTATCTCCTGCCCAAATCCATGTTAAGTCATTAGCAACATAGGTTCTTTTACTGTCATAAGCATTTTTAAAATTATCATCCGAACTTAAAACTTGCATTTCGCTCATTGTAACGGCTCTCATACCCATTTGTGAGCATACATAGGCCAATTCTTCTCTACAGTTACCATTTGCACAGGTTTTATCGGAAGTTCTGCTGCTTTGAGAAAATGTTAAAGCATAATATTTTCCGTTATATTCAATTAAATCGCCTTTTATCCAATTTTTTAATTGGGTACCTCTATAAAAGTTATCACCGTTTATTGGTGAGCAATTATTTCCCTCATTAGATACAACGTTACAAAAACTTGGATTTGTTTCGCATTGACCGCTTTTCAAATAGTTTCCGTCGGAACATTTTGTGCATGTACTTAACCCGTCAGTTTCCGCACAATTTTGAGTACTTGCGGCTATACAATCACCCGCCGCAAGCAAATTCTCGCTCGTACACTTCGTGCACGTAGTTCCTGAGTACGTGTCACACGTGTTTTCTCGAATATCTCTGCAACTAGTTCCGTTGTTTTGATACCCGTTCTCACATTGTGAACACTCTCCGTTATCGTACGCCGTACAGTTATTAATTAAACCGTCAAAAAGTTTGTGATACGTCAAGATATATTTTCCGC